>JAYVRQ010000724.1:0-3117 GCA_043776145.1 Chthoniobacteraceae bacterium | reverse complement strand
CGGCGTGATTCTCGATGTGGTCTATAACCATGTCGGACCGGATGGAAACTATCTCCGCGCCTTCGCCCCGCACTATTTCAGCGAGCGTTACAAAACGGAGTGGGGCGAGGCTTTGAATTTCGATGACGCATACGCCGCGCCGGTGCGCGAACTCTTCATCGCGAATGCAGGTTATTGGATCGACGAGTTTCATCTCGATGGGTTGCGGCTCGATGCGACGCAGATGATTTACGACTCCTCGAAGCGGCACCTGATCGCCGACATCGCGGCCCGCGTGCGCGAGGCGGCGCGGGGACGCGGGACTTATATCGTCGGCGAAAACGAGCCTCAAGATGCGCGGATGATTCGTGCGGCGGAACGCGGCGGGCATGGCATCGACGCACTGTGGAATGATGACTTTCACCACAGCGCGATCGTCGCGATGACGGGTCGCAACGAAGCCTACTACACCGACTACCACGGCACGCCGCAGGAGTTCATCTCGGCGTCGAAGTGGGGCTTCCTTTACCAAGGCCAGCGTTACAAGTGGCAGAAGGCGCGGCGCGGCACACCGAGCCTCGATTTCGAGCCGCCGAATTTCGTGAACTTCCTGCAAAATCACGACCAGATCGCGAACTCGCTCGTGGGTCGGCGCATTCACACCGTCACGAGCGCGGGCCGGCTGCGCGCACTTACCGGGTTGCTGCTGCTCGGGCCGAATACGCCGATGCTTTTCCAAGGCCAGGAGTTCGCGGCCTCGACGCCTTTTCTTTACTTCGCCGATCACACTCCCGAACTCGCCAAACTCGTCGCGCAGGGACGCGAGAAATTTCTCAGCCAATTCCCCAGCATTGCCTCGGAAGACGCGGCGACGCTCGTGCCGAATCCCGAACTCGAAGCCACCTTCACACGCTGCAAGCTCGACTTCGCCGACTGCGAAAAACACGCCGAGGTGCTGGCGATGCACCGCGATTTGATCCGTCTGCGCAAAGACGATCCGCTGCTCGGTAAAGCGATGCGCGGCACGTTCGACGGAGCGGTGCTCGATACCTCCGCCTTCGTCCTCCGTTTCTTTGGGCGCGCTCTCGACGACCGCCTGCTCATCGTGAATCTCGGCGCGCACGTCCATCTCGATCCCGCGCCGGAACCGCTGCTCGCGCCGCCGCTCGGCTGCGAGTGGGAAGTGGCGTGGTCGAGCGAAGATCCGCGCTACGGCGGCGGCGGCACGCCTGCGCTCGATTCCGACGAGAACTGGCACCTCCCCGCCGAGGCGGCCGTGCTGCTCATTTCCCGCGAAGGAAAACACGAATCGGGGAAGGGGCGCGGTGATTGAGCCGGTCCGCGATTGCTACTTGCGCCTGTGAAAATCGGATTACCAGAGCTTTGCGGGATCGACCACGACATGCCGCACGCGCTGGCGCTTCCAAGTGTAGGTGATGTGAACGAGCCCGTCCGCGCTCTGGATCGCCGCAGGGTAGGAGAACTCCCGGCCCGGCTCGTCTTCCAGCACGAGCGCGCCCTGCCACGTTTTCCCATCGCTGCTGATGGCGACGTTGAGCGGGGAGCGTTTGCCGCCCCATTTCCCCGGCTCGCCGCCGATGTGATTGTACACGATGAGGTGCCGCCCGTCTTTCAGCGTCACGGCGTCGGTGCCGCTGTTTGGATTGGGCAGGGTGCCGAGCGTCATTGGTCCCCACGTTTTTCCGAAGTCGTCGGACCAAATCTCGAAGACGCGATTTTGCCGCGTGCGCCCGATGGCTTCGAGCTTCCCGCCGGGATGAAAAAGGATGCTCGGCTGGATGGCGCTGATCGTTTTTCCATCGTTGACCGGCGCGGTTGCGGTCCACGTTTTCCCGCCGTCCGCGCTGCGCTCGAAGTGGACCTGCCACGCATCGGTCTGCGGGTCTTCCGTGCTCGTCGGCGCGAGGATGGTGCCGTCGGCGAGTTGCACGGGTTTGTTTTTGATCGGGCCGAGGATGCCGTCGGGCAGCCGGCGCGCGTCGCCCCACGTCGCGCCGCTGTCGGTGGAAGTGCGCAGGATTCCCCACCAGCGATCCGGGCTCGGGCCGACTTTGTAGAAGAGCATCAGCGGCGCGGCGCGTGGTTGGAAAAGCACGGGATTCCAGCACGGATGCCGCGTGCCGTCGGGCTGCACGCCGTTCGCGACTTCGGCGGGTGCGGTCCATTTTCCATCGACGAGGCGCGCGCTCCAGATCGCGACGTCGGGATGCTTCTCGCGCGTGCCGCCAAACCACGCGGCGACGAGCCCGCCCGGCGTCTCCGCGATGGTGGAGGCGTGGCACGCGGGGAAGGACGCGGTTTCGTAGATGAACTCGGTTTTCACAATGGCGGGATCGGCGGCGCGGGCGGGCGGGATAGTGAGTGCGAGGAGCGCGAGGAGCCGGGTCTTCATTTTGCAGCGGGGAGTTTTCTGAAAATAAAGGGCGCGACCTCCGCGCCGTCGAGCAAAACGCGATGGCGGGAGCGGGAACCTCGGAAAGTTGGGAATGGTTTCGCTGGTGAAATTCAGTCAGGAAGGCGGCGACAAATCCTGATGACTCATGGAAACCTGGAAACTCCAAGCTGTTCTCGCCGCCGTCTTTGCCGGCCTCACTTCCGTCCTCGCCAAAAGCGGGATGGCGACGCTCGGGCCGGATGTGAGCCTCGCGGTTCGCACCTGTGTCGTCTTCACGCTCGTCGTCGGGAATGCGCTCATCGTCACTGGCGCGAAGCCGCTCGCCGCGCTGCACGCGGCATCCCCGCGCGACCTCGTGCTGCTCACGCTGTCCGGCGTGACCACCACGTTGTCGTGGATTTTTTACTACCGCGCGATGAAGACGGGCACGGTCACGTTCGTCGCCCTGGTGGACAAGGGGAGCATCGTCATCACGCTGCTGCTTTCGTTTTTCATTCTGCGCGAGCATTTCTCCGCGCAGACGCTCGGCGGGGCGGCGCTCATTCTGACGGGGATCGTGGTGTTGAATTGGAAATTCTGAGCCGGCCGTGGCGGCGCAGCCAGTGGCCGCGAAGGACATGCGCGCTGAGCAGCACGGGCGCGGCGAGGCCGATCCACCAGTGCGCGGACGATGCCAGATCGCGCCCGCTTTCTTCTCCCAAATAATAGAGCGCGTAGCCAGT
>JAYVRQ010000723.1:0-10631 GCA_043776145.1 Chthoniobacteraceae bacterium | reverse complement strand
GATCCATTCCATGATCGCGAGCGAGGTGAGCGTGGCGTCGATGTCGAAATTCGCCGTCAGCCAGTTGCGCGCGTTGGTGAGATTGAGGTTCGGGACCGCCGGAGTATCGCCTCGCGCCGTCCACATGCCGCCGACCAAATCGCGGATCGGCACCGGGCCTTTCCAGGCGTTGCTTTGGATGGCATACGTCCACGCGAATCGCTGCAACTGCGTCCAGCCCGCGTTCGCCAGCATCGGAGCCTGATCGCCTTTCGTGTACGGCCCTTCGTTGTTGTTCTGCGAGGGGTCGGTGTTGCCGACGACCTTGTAAAATTCCCCGCGCGCCTCCAGTGCCGAGCCGGGATTCAACTGCTGCTGAAGGTCGCTGTATTCATCCAGCATCTCGTTCCCAAATTCCCCCTGCTCGTAGCGCACGAGCAGCCCGTTCGTATTAAAATACCAATCCACCGCGCGCATTTTCGACGACGGCAGACCGAGCACGCGCTGCATCCCATGCACCTCGCTGAACGCCGCGCTGTGGCCGGTCACGAACCACGATGACTGATTATAGAGCGGCGAAAATTCCGGGTAATGCACCTTGAAGGAAAGGCTCGTCGTCGCGCGATGATAGCGGCTGCCGTGGTAGCGCATCTGCACGTCGTAGAGCTTCCCGCCGGTGGCGAAAACCGCGGGCACCGTGCCATCCCACAGCGGCGCGGTCGCGGCCACGTACGGCACGTCGCGCGGCAGCCCCGTGGCGGTCGCGGCGGTCACGCGCTTGGGGTTTTGGTTGATGTTCGTCGCCATCTGCGCGAGCGGCGTCGTGCCGATGAGCAGGTCGTAAATCGAATTCGCCGAAGTCCGCGCGGGCGTCACAAAATACCCATGCCATGCCTCCCGCGCGCCACCCGCGCCGATGGGCGCGACCGCCGGATCGTCCGCGCGCGGCGACACCGTTTCCGCACCGTCGCCGCGGTTCGCGTTAAAGCGATAGCGCACGATGCTGCGATCCACCTGCCCAGGAATCGACGCGGTGAAAACACCGTTGCCGAGATCCGTCATCGCGAGCGTCGTGTGCGCCTCGCTCGTCGAATTCACATCGTCCAAAAAATACTCGAGTTGCACCGCTGAGAGCGAAGCCGTGGAGGAAAAAGTCGCGCGCACCGTCACCGCCTGCGTCGCGCGAATGACCGCCGCGCCGTCGCTTGTCTGCGTCGCCGCCTGCGCGATGACCACCGGCTTCGGCACCGAGCGCGTGATCGCCTGCGCCGCGCCCGGCGTCGGCCCCGTGAGCGGCGACGCGAGCCAGTTGGCGGGATCGTTCGCATTCACCGACACGCTCACGCGCTGGAGCGAGCGGCCCTTGTATTGGTAAGTGGAAGACGTGAGCCCCGTGAACCGATCCTGCGCCCCGAGCGCATTCGCGGAAATCGCCCACGGAAACGCCGCCGAATACGTCACCGCATCCACCGTGGTCCCCGTCGCATTTTTCACACGCACCGTATCCCCGCCGTTCCCGAGTTTCCCCGTGAAAGGCCCGAGCACCCCGCCGATCGCATACACCGTCTGAAGGCGCGCGGGATTTTTTGCGATCACCTTGAAGCCGCCCGCCGCAATCGTCGTCCCGGCGGGAAACGTAAAGTCGATCGCTCCCGTCAGCGTCCACCCGGCGATATCCAGATTCGTCGCCCCGGTGTTTTGGATTTCGACAAACTCATGGATGTCCTCCGTGAGATCGAGCACTGGCGTCCCATCGGCATTGTAAGCCTCCTCCTCGACCGGATGATAATGAAGCTCGGTGAACACCACCTGCGCGGAGGCAGAGCCGGCGAACCAGGCGAGCACCGCAAGCGCACCGCAAAGCCAGGCACGAAGCCACCGCGTTTCAGGCGAAGTAAGCATGGCCTGCCTATCGGCAATGATGTTATCCCGCGCCATTGAAAATTTTTCAAAACGCAGACCGTTTCAGGAAACGCCCGGCCTCAGCCAAAGGGCGTGGGATTGCCGACGAAACTTGGATTTAGATTTTCAGAAAAGCCTCACGGCGCTCGCTCTGCCGGACGCGGCGATCTTTCCGGCGCTCACGCCATCCCACCAAACCGAGAAGACCGAGAACGGTGGCCACGCTGGATGGCTCGGGAACAGGCACGACTTCGCCGACGCCGCCAGTGAAGCCCGAGTAGCCCGGCGCGAAGGGCAGGATCATGCCGCCGCCGTCGCTGTAGAATTTGATCTGGTCCAACTGGCTCTGCTGCAAACCCGTGCCGCTGCCGTTGCCGAAGAAGAGATGGTCCGCGCCATCGGTCCAGTTATAGATGCTCAGGATCGCTCCCCCGCCCCAAATGATCCCGGAACTATCGGCAAAGTGAAAGGTATTGCCAGCGGCCAGCGTGCCGAAGTCGATGATCGAGTTGGTAGTTAGCGTTAGTGTGCCGAGGGTTTGATCGAGGGTAGTAGTCATCCCGCTGGCACTGAGCGTTCCCGAATCGAGTGAGAGCGTGGCGGCGGTGTTGAGCTTGGTGTTCGTGCCACCGGTCCCGCTGAGGAGCAGCGTGCCGCCGCTGTTCACCGCGATGGCTGTCGTGGCAGTGAGCGCGCCGGTCCCGGCGACTTCGAGCGTGCCGGCATTGACGGTCGTCGCGCCGGTGAAAGTACCGGCACCGGCAAGGGTCAGTGTGCCTGCGCCGATCTTGGTCAGGCTGCCGCCGCCACTGTTCCCGAAGGTGTTCTTGTACGAAACATTGTTTCCGTTCGTGTCGATGATGGCATTGCCAGTGAGGGTGACATTCTTGGCGACGCCGTTTATCCCGAGTCCGCCATCGGAGGTGTCCTGGGTAACATCCGTCGCCCCATTCAGCAATGTTGCAGCGTATTGCAGCGTGCCGCCATTCGCCCCGAAGGTCAGCCCGGCATAAACACCGCCACCGAGCGCATAGACGCTGTTGATGTTGAGGGCGCCTCCGTTGATCGCCGTCAGTCCGGTATAGGCATTGCCGGCGCCATTTAGAGTCAGTGTGCCTGCCCCGGTCTTCGATAGTCCGCCTGGTCCCGAGAGAAACCCACTCAGGGTAATGTCGTTCGCGACGTTCGCCGCGTCGGCGGCTTTGAAGGTAAAGTTGGAGCCGCTGAGTTGCATGGGTAGCGCGCTCGACCAACTGGCTTTTGCGCCGACGGTGCCGCTGGTGAGTCCGATGGTCGTGGTATAGAGGCCGCTAACATTCGGCTGCACGATGCCGCCGCTGCCCACGTAAAGTGTGCCGCCATTCACGATGAGAAAGCCATTGCCACCGAGAGCGTCGGTGCTGACCCCGAAAGCGATCTTCTCGGCTGTGGTCGTGCCGCCGGAGAGGTATAACTCAGAGTTATTCGTGGACGCGCCGTTGTTGGCACTGAGCACGATGCCATTGGTGGTGTCGGTGGAGGTAAAGCTGCCGCCGTTGACTTGCAGGATGCTCCAACGCGAGTTCGTCGTGCGCCCGATCGTGACCTGGCCGGTGGCGGTGACGGTGCCATTGTCGATGCGCGCGCTGGCGGAGGAGTTGCCCGTGCCGATGGTGAGGGTGCCGAGCGATGCGGTGGTGGTCGCACCATTGATGTACAAGCCGGAGGTGGTGGATGCGGCGATGGGTGCGGCGATGGTCGGCGCGGTGGTAAAACTCGCCGTGCGTTGCAAAGTCACCGCCGAGGCCGTGAAGTTGCCGCCGGTGATCGAAAACAAAGTGCCATCATTCGCGTTACTGACGAAGGTGCCGACGCTGGACGTGCCGGAGGTTTGCAGGAATGCGGTGTTGGATGCCGCGAAGGTCGAAGTGCCGGAAGAAGTGAGCGAACCGCCGTTGATGAGGAAGCCGCTGCCGGCGAGCACGCCACCGTTGATGACGCCGCCCGTCGGGAGTTGCAGCGTGCCGGTGTTGACCGTGGTGCTTCCGCCGTAGCTGTTGTTGCCAGTCAGGATCAGCGTGCCGGTGCCGTTCTTGGTCAGCGAACCCGTGCCGCTCAGCGCACCCGAGTAAGTGGTGCTCTGGCTGTTGCCGCCAACGGACAGTGCCACCGCCACCCCGGGGGTGGCATTCTCCAGCAGGAGGTTTTGCGCGCCCTTCAACCCACCGAGAGTCGCCGCAGTCAAACTGCCGAAGCTCAGCACGCCACCCTGGTTGTTGTAATTAAGCGTGCTGTTTTGCAGCGCGAGGGAGTTACCCAGGGTTAGCGTGCCTGCGCTTACTGCGGTGTCGCCGGTGAAAGTGTTGGCCGCGCTAAGAGTTACGTTGTCGGTGCCTGCTTGCGTTAGCGTTCCTGTGCCGCTGATGACGTTGCCCAGCGTATAGTCATCGGTGCGGTTCAGGGCGAGCGCGGCGTTGTTGACGATGTTCCCAGCCACCGAGCCACCGACTCCGGCGTCACCGAGTTGCAAGGTTCCGTTGCTGACGGTCGTTGCGCCCGTGTATGTATTCGTCCCGCTCAACTTCAAAGTGCCGCTGCCTGTCTTGGTGACTGCTCCCGAAGCGGCGGTTTGGCTGATAACTCCAGAAAGGGTCAGTGTATTGGCCTGGGTATCGACGGCGGCCGTCACACCGCCGGTGACGACGATGTTATTGGCTGCGTTCAAATTCGCCGCGCCCGCCGCCAGTGTAGCTGCTCCGGTGACGGCGACATCGCCAGCCCCCAGCGCGGTGTTAGAACCGATTTCGATGGTGCCAGCCGCCAGCGTCGTCCCCACGGTACCGGCTGAAAGGCCGTAGGTGTTTGCGTTGGACAAGACCAGCTTGCCCGCGCCGCTCTTGGCGATCGTTTTGGCTCCAGCCGTGTTAGAAACAACCCCGCCCAGCGTCAGGCTGTCGCCGCTGTTCGTCACGGTGATGTTGGTATTGGTAGTCAGCGCGATTGCCGGATTGATCGTGTGTGCTCCGGTAAAGACCGAGATTACTGAGTTACTGGTCGTGTTATCCAGGGTCAGGCTTCCGCTACCCACGGCGACGGTGTAGCCATTCGGAGCGGCACTGTTGAAATTGATCGTCCCCACCGTCTGGCTGCCATTCAGTGTGACGGTGCGCGGCGAGCTTTGCGCGGTGGTAAAGCTGGCAGTGTCCCCGGCTGCGGTGGGATAGGTGGGATTGCTGTCCCAGCGCGTGCCGTCGGACCAGTTGCCATCGGTCAGCGAAGTCCATTGAGCAATCAACGCCGCCGTACCGCCGATGGTTAGAAACAGATTCGGCCCGCTCGATCCGAAGGCGTAGGTCAGGCCCGTCTGCGGGTTGAGAATGTGCGGGTTGGCATTGATCGCCGTCGTCCAACTGCTGTCCAGGCCAGTCCCCTGAATCGAACCCACAAAGGTGAACAGGTTGTAAGTCCCCGGAGTGGTGAACTTATTCGCCGTGTTTTCGATCAGCAGATTCAAGCCTCCACCGTTAAGCGTCAGCCCGTTGTTTGCCGTGACGGCGATCAGATCGTTGGCCGGGCTGGTGTTGAACTCGTAGTTGAAAATGGAGCCCGTCGTAAGGGTAATCGAGCCGACAGTCAGGGTGCCCACGCTGCTCCCCGGTGTAATTGTGCTTCCGGAAACCGTGCTGATGCCGCCGACAACGGTGCCGCCGCCTTTCAAGGTTTGCGTGGAAGTCAGCGCGAGGGTGCCGGAAGTAAGTCCGCTGACATCCAGCGTGGACCCACTGCCAACGGTGATCGTGGGGGACGACGAGATGGTATTGTTGCTCGCGGCGCTCAGGGCCAGCGTGCCGCCGCCGCTGATCGTGGTGTTGCCCGTGTAGGTATGGGTGCCGCTGAGCACCCACTTGCCCGCGCCAGTCTTGGCGAGACTCACGACACCGCTCGCGCCCGCCGTGGCGCTGGCATCGGTAATGGGTGCGACAAAGGTGTTGTTGTTCGTGTTACTGCCGGTGAAAGTCAGCGTGCGCGCGCCGCTGCCGCTGTAAGCTTCGGGCAGGGTGCTGCTGTAGGTCAGCGCCGCGCTGCCCGAGGCATCGAGCGCCCCGCCGTTTTGCGTCAGTGTGAAAGTGCGATCCGTGCTCTGCACCGCGCCGGTGTATTGCAGCGTGCCGCCATCCAGGATGAGCGCCGGGGCCGCATTGGCCGAGTTACCGATGCCGCTCGTTGTCCCGCCATTCGCCAGCGAGCCGGTGCTGAGAATGCCTGCGCGAATAATCGTTGCGCCGCCGTAGGTATTCGCGCCGGAGAGAGTCAGTGTGCCGGTGCCGATCTTGGTCAGCGGACCGAATTGATTCGCGTTGACCACCGAGATCACGCCCGTGAGGTTCAGGTTATTCGCGCCCGTCACGTCGAAGGTTCCGCCGCCGCCGCCGACCTTCAAACCGCCCGTGCTGCCACCGGGCAGGCTGAACGATCCGGTCGCCTGAAGAGTGCCTCCATTCAGCGTGATCACCGAGGCCGCCACCGGAGCGCCCAGCCCGGCGGCTGCGCCAATGCTGGTTGTGCCACCGTTCAGAAAAGTCGAACCGGTGTAAGTGTTCGTGCCCGTCAGCGTGAGCGTGCCAAAACCGCCTTTGGTCAAAGCCGAGGCAGCCGAACCATTGGCAATGACCGAATTGATGGTGAAGCTGCCTGTTCCAAGGTCTTGAAGAATCAATTCCGTACTGGTCGGCTTGAGGGTGCCGTTATTAACCGCGGTGCCGATGCTATAGTCTGCGCTGCCGGAAAATAACAAAGAACCGGTCGTCAAAGCCAAGGTGTTGCCGCCCAGATCGAGTGACTGGGCGGTGCTGTTTGTGATCTTAAGGGTGTTGGTCGTGAAGTTTCCGGTCATCGTGGCATTCCCCACGTTGTTCAAACGATCGTTCGTGACATTGGTTGCCGCCCCGATGGTCGTCGTCAGATCCGCATAGCTGGAATACGCGGCGAGTGTCGAAAGACTGGCCGTGCCACCCGTCAGCCAGTCGCTGCCATAAGTGAAACGTGAACTGTAGATCGAAGTGGCTGCGCTGGTCCCCGTGGTTGTGAGAACCGATGTTGTTTTGATCGCCGCAGTCCCGCTGCCCAAGGTGGCGTCTGACGGCTGGATATTCAGCGTGCCGCCAGCCACTCCGGTGTTCAGGGTGCCCAAGGTCAGCGTCGTGGAGGTGCCGCCATTGGGATCGACGATCAAGCGCCCGCCACCCGCATTGACCTGGAGGTTACCCGAGCTTTGTGTCGTGGCACCGCTATTTTTGCCAAGCAAGGAGAGGTTTCCACCGGCAAAATTCAAGGTTGATGTGGCATTCAAAACGCCCGTGGGATTTACGGTATAATCCAATTTCAGGGTGCCGCCGTTGAACGCATCCGCACCGGTATTCTGCATCACGCCAGTGAGCGTCAAAGTGCCGGTCCCAACCTTGGTTAAAAGTGTCCCCAAGGCGCTGCCGTTGGCAATGAACCCGGCAAAGCTGGTATCTTTGTTGGCGCTGCCCACCACCACCGTGTTCGTCCCGCCACTGGCATTTCCGCCGACATTTGCGCCGGTGCTGGCACTGGCGATTCCTCCCAAAATAAAGGTCGAGGTGCCGTTTCTGGAAGTAATCGCCCCGGTCGTGCTGGCGAAATCAAAGTTGGTGTAGGCGGCATTCAAGGCGCCGGTTCCTGAACTAAAGGAGAGCGAGCGAATCGTAAAACTCGATCCAAAGGTCAGGGTGCCGCCAAAGTTGGCGAGTTCGTTGTTGGTAGCCGCGCTTCCCCCAGTGCCAAAGGCGTTAATCTGAGTTGTTCCATTGGAAATGGTCAGATTTCCGTTGCCTGCAATCGGCGCGCTAAACGTGGCGAGAGCGGAAAGAGTTAGCGTCGATGCCCCGGATAAAGCCGTGATGACGTTGCCGGTCGCCAGCGCTTGATTGGTCGTCAGAGTGGTTCCGTTCGCCAATAGAAATCCCGCGGTCGCCGACTGGCCGATGTTCACCGCGAGCGTGCCGGCACTCACCGTGGCATTTCCGGTGAAAGTGTCCGCCGTCGTTTGCAGCGTGAGCGTGCCGGTGCCGGCTTTGGTCCAGTTCGTCCCTGCCAGCGCGGAGCTGATCGTGGCCGTGGTCGCATTCACCGTGATGGCTGCGCCGCTCGAAAGGGTGAGCGTTTGCGCGCCGCTGATCGAGTAGTTCGTCCCGCTCGTCGGCGCGTTGAAAGTGATGCCGCCCGCGGTGATCGCGGTGCCGAGCGTGATGATGCCGGTGCCTGCCGCTCCACCGAAAACCGCGATATCGTTGTTCGCGTTGTTCCAGATCGAATCAATCACTCCATTGCTCCAAAAAGCATTGGTCGTATCCCAAGTGCCGGGACCGCCAACGGGCGAAGCGGGGATGCTGGTGGGATCCCAGATAAGCGTCGCCGCGCGCGCGGCGGGGGCGGCGGCGAGCGCGGCGATGGAACCCGCGAGGATGAGCGCGGTGCGGCGAAAGTGACGGGATGATTTCATAGGAGACGGTGATGCGGATACGGGGTGCGGTCGCCTTGACGGGAAGGGCGCGGCTTTTTCATATCCGTGGAGGCGGCGTTTTTTTAACGGGGGATCGCCATATTTTTGAGAACACCCCGTTTTCCCACGCGGACGGGCCGCCCGTTTTACACGAACGCTTTCAGAGATTCCGCGAGCGCCTCCATCGGGAGGCCGATGACGTTCGTGAACGATCCTTCAACGCGCGCGATGAAGTCGCCGCGGTCGTCCTGCGCGGCGTACGCGCCCGCTTTGTCGAGCGGGCCGATGCGGGCGAGGTAGGCGCGGAGTTGTGCGGAGGTGAGCGTGCGAAAATGCACGCGCGTCATTTCGACGAAGGTGCGCTCTTCGCCGGTCGCGGCGCGCACGAGGCACCCGCCGGAGAAGACTTCGTGGGTGCGCCCGTTCAATTCGCCGGCCATCGCGAAGGCTTCATCCATGTCGCGCGGCTTGCCAAAGATGCACCCGCCAAACGCGACGAGCGTATCGACGCCGAGGACGATTTCTCCCGGCTGCGAGCGCGCGATGGCTTGCGCCTTGAGGCGCGCATTCCACAGCACCACCTCGCGCGGCGTGAAATGCGCGGGCGCGATTTCTTCCACATCGGCGGGCGCGACCGTGAACTCATACCCATGCTCCACGAGCAACAGCCGCCGTCGCGGGGAGGCCGATGCGAGAACAAGCCGCCGCATCTACTTTGCGTCGAGCATCGGCGTCGGCAGTTCCTTGTAATCCGCGGGCATCTCGAATTCCTTCGCGTCCACCGGCTCCTCTTTCACCGACACGATCGTGCTCGTGACCGTCTTCCCTTTCGTCTTCATCTCCGTCTTTACGATCATGCCGGGAAAATCCGAACTGGCCGGCAGCAGTCGTTTCGACAGCGCGCCGATCCCACCCGCCAGCGCCTTGTCCATCGCGGCCTGGATCACCGCCGTGTTTGGAAAATCCCGCGCGACCCAGTACCGCACCGAGAGCGATCCGCCGGACCAGGTGAAAATTTCCGCCGCCCATTGCTCGACGGTTTCCTTCTGCCCCGTCGCCACTGGTTTCGCGGGCGACCCGCTCGCACCCTGCGTCTTCCGCATCTGCTCCATCAGCGCCTTTCCCTGCTCGGCGGAAACTTTCAGGCAGCCTTTCTGCGCGTGCATCAGCGTCATGCTTTCCCCGGTCGCGCCGTCGGTGATATAGCTGATCTGCGGCGCGAGTTCGGAGCGCGTCTTGGTGTCCTTGATCTTCACCGTGATGTTGCCCGACTGCTGCCCGAGCCCGTCCACCTTCTGCACGATCACAAAATCCGCGCGCGCGTTGGCGAGGGGAAAAAGGAGGACGATGGGAAGGAGGAATCGTTTCATGGTTCGGGAAAGTTGATCGCGACGCCGGGCATGGGAAAGGAAAACTGCTCAGCGGCTCCGCAAACGCCGGAATCAATTTGCCGTTTGATGCGCGATGCAAATTCGGCAGGGTGCGCGGGTGAGCGCCAATCCCATCCCCATCCCCTCACAGGACGATTTCAAAGAATGCTATCGCGGGCGGCAGAGCGCGCTGCATCACGCCGCCTACATGCGGATGGCGAAGGTGCTGCTGGCGCTGCATCTGTGCGAGCGGGCGGGGATCGACCTCGATGGGAAGGACATCTTCGACTACGGCTTCGGCGCGGGGACTTTCTTCCGCTACTGCCCGCGCGGCAGCAGGCTCTTTGGCGTGGAGATGGATGCGGAAAATGTGGAGTCCGTCCGCGCGATGCTGCACGAGCGCGGCTTTCCCGAGCCGGACCTGCGGACGATCGAGATCGAGCGATGGCAGGCGCATCCCCTGCTTGAGCGCAAATACGATGTCATTCTTTGCAGCCACGTCCTCGAACATCTTCCCGATCCCGCAATGTTCTTGAAAAGCCTGCGCGAATGCCTGAAGGGAGACGGCTTTTTTCTCGGGCTCGTGCCCGTCAACGAACGCCTCATGGATCCCCATCACGTCCAACGCCTCAACCGCCGCAAGATCGAAGACTACGCGCAAGCCGCCGGCCTGCGCGTCGCGACTTATGTTGAAACCGACCCGTGGCCTTACTGGGTGCAGCCGGTCTTCGCGGGCGAGGGCCGGGCGATGCACCAACTCGCGCAATTCGTCAGCCTCGCGCTCGGCCTGCCCGCGACGCTGCTTGGATCGCGCGCATGGTTCTCGTTGGGAAAAGTGTTCGCGCTTCTCACCGCATCCAAGCCGACTCAGGCGG
>JAYVRQ010000722.1:0-3124 GCA_043776145.1 Chthoniobacteraceae bacterium | reverse complement strand
GCTGGCGGCGATTTTCATTTCTCCAAAATCTCGTCGTATCCCTGCGAGTAAGCCTTGAACACATCCTCCATGTCCGGCGCGACCCAGGCGTGATCGCGGAGCGTGAGATCGGGGAACGGCCACGCGCTTTTCCACTCCGCGAGCAGCTTTTCCGCGACGGCGGAATACACGCGCACTTTCCCGCTGCGCAGCGCCACGCCGAGCACACCGGGCACGCCGCGGAGCCGCACCAATGCTTGCATCACCGGCTCGACTTGGACTTCGAGCAGCGAGCCTTTGAAGCGTTTCTTGAGCCGCAGCGGCGACTCCTTCGCGAGCAGCCGGCCTTGATGCAGGAAGCCGACGTTAGTGCATCGCTCGGCTTCATCCATGTAATGCGTCGTGACAAAAATCGTCGTGCCCGCGTGGCTGAGATCGTAGAGCAAATCCCAAATCTGCTGCCGATGCACCGGGTCGAGGCCGGACGTGGGTTCATCGAGAAAAAGCAGCGCGGGCTCGTGGATGAGCGCGCAGGCGACGGCGAGCATCTGGCGCATCCCGCCCGAGAGACTGCCCGCGAGCGCCGAGCGTTTCGCGGTAAGATCGAGCTGCCGCACGAGCGTCTCGATCCGCGCCTCCAGCCGCGCGCCGCTCACGCGGTACGCGCCGCCGAAAAAGCGCAGATTTTCCGCGACGGTAAGATCGGGATAGAGGCTGAACTTTTGCGCCACGTACCCGAACTGCGCCCGCACGTCGTAGCGTTCCGTCCACACATCGCGACCCATAATCCGGCCCGTGCCCGACGTGGGTTTGTTCAGCCCGCACAGCATTCGCATCGTCGTCGTCTTTCCCGCGCCATTCGCGCCGAGAAAGCCGAAAATTTCACCCACCGGAATCGACATCGACACGCGATCGACGGCGACCGTCTGGCCGAAGGATTTGGCGATTTGATCGAGGACGACGGCGGGCTCTGGCATGAAGGCGCGATGGAGTAACGCAGCCCCTCCGGCATCGCCAGCACAACATCGCGCCCAGCCCATGCTTGCTCCGCGTGCATCGCGCCGGCATTCTCCGCGCGCCATGAGACTCGATTCCCACCAGCATTTCTGGAGCTACGACGCGGCGCAGTATCCGTGGATTCCGCAGGACTCGCCGCTGCATCGCGACTGGCTGCCGGAGGATCTCGCGCTGCTGCTTGCGGCGTCGGGGATCGAGGGGTGCGTCGCGGTGCAGGCGAGGCAGACCGTGGAGGAATCGCGCTGGCTGCTCGGGCTGGCGGATCGCGCGGCGATCGTGCGGGGCGTGGTGGGCTGGGTGGATTTGCGGAGCCCGCAGGTGGGCGCGCAACTCGCGGAATTTTCGCGGCATCCGAAGTTTCGCGGCGTGCGGCATGTGGTGCAGGATGAGCCCGACGCGGACTTCATGCTCGGCGCGGAATTCCAGCGCGGGATCGGCGCGCTGCATCAGTTCGGGCTGACGTACGACCTCCTCGTTTTCCCAAAACAACTGCCCGCCGCGATCGCACTCGCGCGCAAATTTCCCGATCAGCCGTTTGTGCTCGATCACCTCGCGAAGCCGCCGATCAAGTCCGGCGCGCTCTCGCCGTGGCGCGAGCAGATTCGCGAACTCGCGAAAGCGCCGAACGTCTCCTGCAAAATCTCCGGCATGGTGACGGAGGCCGATCACGCGCACTGGAAGGCGGCGGACTTCGCGCCGTTTCTCGACGTGGTCTTCGCCGCGTTTGGCGAGGATCGCGTGATGTTCGGGAGCGACTGGCCGGTGTGCCTGCTTGCGGGGGAATATGCGCGCGTCTTCGCATTCGTGAACGATTTCGCCGCGCAGTTCACGCCCGCCGCGCGGGAGAAATTATTCGGCGAAAACGCCGCGCGGTTTTACGGCATCGCGGCTTGAGCGGCGGCACAAATGCCTTGCCTCGCCGCGCGCCATGCGGCGACGGTTCCCGCCTTCCGAGTGAACCAATTTCCATTTCCATTCCATGCCGGACGTGAGCGCGCCCGCGGATGAAGGCGCGGCGGAGCCCGCGTGGGATCAGGTCATCCACGCGGACCGGCGCTTCCTCGAAATCCCGTGGCGCGAGCTTTGGAAATATCGCGATCTCGTGTGGATGCTGGCGCAGCGCGATGTCTCGTCGAGCTACAAGCAGACGGTGCTCGGCCCGTTCTGGTTCATCCTCCAGCCGCTTTTGGTCACGGCGGTCTTCAGCTATCTCTTCGGGCGCATGGGTCGGCTCGGCACGAGCGACGTGCCGCATTACCTTTTCTACATGAGCGGCCTCGTGCTGTGGACGTTCTTTGCAGAGACGATGACGAAGACCTCGAACGTCTTCATCGCCAACGCGAACCTCTTCAACAAAGTATGGTTCCCGCGCCTCTGCGTGCCGCTCTCGAACGTGCTCACGAACCTGCTGCCGCTGTGCGTGCAGATCGGGCTCTTCCTTGCCGGCATGGGTTTCTATTTGGTGAAAGGGAATCCCTTCATTCATCCGAACTGGCTCATCGTCCTCACGCCGCTTCTGCTCGTGCAACTCGCCGCATTCGGCCTCGGGCTCGGACTCATCGTTGCATCATGGACGCGCCGTTTTCGCGACCTGGCCTTCGGCGTGAAAGTCGGCCTGCAGCTCTGGATGTTTGGCAGCGCCATCGTCTTCCCCATTTCCCGCATCGCCGATCCGCGCGACCGGCTGCTCTTTTTTTTGAATCCCGTGGTGCCGCCCATCGAGGCGTTCCGTTACGCCTTCTTCGGCGTCTCGCTCGTCGAGCCGTGGCATCTCGCTGTCAGCGCCGCCGTCAGCCTCGCCGTGCTTTTCCTCGGCATCGCCTTGTTCAATCGCGCGGAGCAAACCGCGATGGATACCGTCTGAAATTGCGAAAATGTCCGTCGCCCTGCGCATCGAGAATCTCAGCAAATCCTACCGGCTCGGCGAACTCAGCAGGCAGGTTTTCTGGAGCGATTGGAAGCGGCGTTTGCAGGGGAAGCCGCCGGAGGATTTGAGCGACAAGGATCACTTCTGGGCGCTGCGCGACGTGTCGTTCGATGTGCGCGATGGCGAAGTGCTCGGTCTGCTCGGGAGCAACGGCGCGGGCAAAACCACGCTGCTCAAAATCGTCTCGCACATCACTTCGCC
>JAYVRQ010000721.1:0-3124 GCA_043776145.1 Chthoniobacteraceae bacterium | reverse complement strand
AAATCCAATTCACGAGGAACACGGCGAACACCGATCTCACCTATACCGTGCAGGCATCCTCCGACCTTGTGACATGGGTTCCCATCGCGAGCAGTACTGCGGGCGCGGCGACGGTGGGTTCCGGCGCGCATTCCGTGGCGGAGTCTGGCGGCGGGGCGATTAAGACGGTAACGGTGGAAGACTCCCAACCGAGAGCCGCGGCCAGCGTCCGGTTTTTGCGGGTGAAGCTGCTGCGAAATTAAATGCCTTATCACATCGACCTTCACTGCCACTCGTGGTTTTCCAGCGATGGCGTCAGCAGTCCCGAGTCGCTCATCGCCACCGCGCGGCGCAAGGGGCTGCATGGCTTCGCGCTGACCGATCACAATACGAGCGATGGCTGCCACTATCTTCGCGATAAAGGATTCCTGCGCGAAGACGGCCAGCCGGTCGATGGCTTCCTCATCATTCCCGGCGTCGAAGTGACCACCGCCGAGGGGCATCTGCTCTGCCTCGGTGTGACCCTTCCCTATTTGAAAGGACGGCCCGCGTTGGAAGTCTGCAAGCTCGTTCACGAGATGGGTGGCGTGGCCATTCCCCCGCATCCCTACGATCTTTTTCGCGCGGGCATCCGGCAGGCGGTGCTGGATACTTTGGAAATCGACGCGCTCGAAGTCTTCAATGCCGCGACTACTTTGAAACGCTATAACCGGATGGCTTTCGAGTATGCCTCGGCGAAAAGTCTGCCCATGACGGCGGGCAGCGATGCGCACCACGAGGCGGCCATTGGGACTGCCTATACTGTCCTACCCACGGAAGATTTTTCCGTGAAAGGCATCCTGCAGCAGATCGGGAAAGGCGCCGAACTCAGCCAGCGATACCTTTCCCGGAAAGACAAGCTGCGGAAGACTTGGAACAACTGGATGCGAATCCGCCGCAAGCGCGTGCATGGTCAGACATCCCGCGAATAGTCTTCCAACCTTTACGAACACCATCATAGAACACACACCCATGAAAACACTCCGTTCGATCCTCGCGCTCGCCCTGCTCGGCGCCTCTGCACTCGCGATCACCCTCCCGGTTTCCGAAGATTCCTCCACCAGCGGGAACGCCTTCGTCGCCAAAACGGCGGGCCGCGACACTACGCTCCACGTTTCCGCCGCACGACGGGGGCTCATTCGTTTTGAAGCGGGCGCGTTTGCCGATAGCATCCCGGCCGGGGAGGTCGGGAAGGCGCACCTCGTCCTGTTCATCAGCAGCGTCACCGCGCCGGGTGCGCTCACGCTGCACCGCGTCACGCAGGATTGGTCGGAGGACGCGGCCAGCGTCCCCGCCTTCGAGGCCGCGCCGCTCGCGACCATTCCGCAGACCTCCGTCCGGGCGAAGCAGTTCGTCATCGTGGATGTGACGGCGGCGGTGCGGGCGTGGCTGCGGGAACCGGGGACGGACTTCGGCTTTGCCATCGCCGCGAGCGGCGGGACGCGCGTGCTGCTCGGCGCGAAGGAAGGCCCGGCGGCGGGCCACCCCGCGCAACTCCAAATCGAAACCACCGACGCCGCTGGTCCCACTGCGACCGTCGATGCGGAGGACGCTGTGGAAGGCGGACGCCACCGCGCCAATATCGTCGATGGTTTTTTCGTCACGAATGCGGACATCGTGAAAGGCACGATCAAGGGCAACCGGCTGAAGGACGGCAGCGTGAAGGCGCTGCAAATCGACCCGAACATCGGCCTCTGGTCGGCGACCGGAGCCGACGTGTTTTACGACGGGGGCAACGTCGGCATCGGCACCGCCCCGGCTGCCGGCGCGACCGGCGTGAAGCTGGATATTCTCGGCGACGGGTTCGGCCTGCGGCACAGTTCCGCTGACGGCACCGTTCAGGTCGGCACTTTCATCAGCTCCGGCGAGGTCAATTTCGGCACCATCACGAGCCACCCGCTGATCCTGATGGCGAACAACGGCGCGGCCATCGCGACGCTCCTGCCGAACGGCAACTTCGGCATCGGCACGGACGCCCCGGCGGCGGCGCTCGATGTCGTGGGGAATGTGAAGCTCGGCCCCGGCGCGCAATTTTTCGCCGCCTCGGGCGAGGAAAATCTCCGCATCGTGCGCGGCGGCGTCACCAGCGCGGGATTTAAGGACAAGGGGGCGGGCTTTACGGTGAGCCGGACCGCCGCGGGAGTTTATGCCGTCACCTTCACCACTGCCTTCAGCGCCGTCCCCACGATCACGGGAACGGTTCGGCAAAACGCGGATTTTATTTTTAATGTGGACTCCATCACCACCACGACGGCGCGGCTTTTAGTGAACAATGTGTCCGACGTGAACGTGGACGCGCCGGTGGATTTCATCGTCATCGGGCCGCGTTAGCACGCATGGGCGGGAGGATCGTCCGCCGGATTGTGGTTAAAATCGGTGGTGTCGTGATTCCGGCGTCGGTCCACGGCAGCAAACTGGCAGCGGAATGATTCCGGCGTCGATGAGCGGCCACAAATCGGTCGCGGAATGATTCCGGCGTCGATGAGCGGCTGCAAATCGGTCGCGGAATGATTCCGGTGTCGATGAGCGGCCACAAATCGGTCGCGGAATGATTCCGGTGTCGATGAGCGGCTACAAATCGGTTGCGGAATGATTCCCGAGGCGATGAGCGGCCACAAACTGTCGGCGGAATCCTTCCGCCGCCTCAGTGGGGCCGCGCGGGTCGGATCTGCTTTTGTTTTTTTTGCAAAAACGCGAATAAGGATTGCCACGCCCCGCGGATTCTTGCGAGAGCACAGCCTTCCATGAAATCCAAAAAAGCCATCCGTCCCGTACACGCCCTCGAAGCCCTCGAAGCCCTCGAAGCCCGCATCGCGCCGGCCTTGTTTTTTTGGAATACAAACGTCTCTGGGAACTGGAGCGACGCGAGCAAGTGGTACAACAACGACGTCGGCGCGGCCAACAACGGCGTGCCCGACGACTTGAACGACATCGCGACGTTCGACTCGGGCTCCGGCTCGCCCACCGTCACGCTCGATAACAACTTCACGATCCAGCAGCTCAATTTCATGGCGGGCACCTCCCCGCAGATCGTCCCGCAGATTTTCGGCTCCCCGCTCAGCTTGAATTTCGAGCGCGTCGGCTCGGCGGCGGTCATTTCCCTCAC
>JAYVRQ010000720.1:0-3126 GCA_043776145.1 Chthoniobacteraceae bacterium | reverse complement strand
AGGCGCTCGATCCGGGGAATCCGCTGCTGGAGCGCGTGAAGTTTTTCACGATCACGAGTTCCAATCTCGATGAATTTTTCGAGGTGCGCGTGGCGGGGTTGAAGCAGCAGATCGAGTCGGATGTGGTCGAGCGCAGCTTCGACGGGCGCACGGCGACGGAGACTTTTCGCGCGGTGCGGCAGCGCGTGGAGCGGATGGTCGATCAGCAATTCCGCTGCTGGCGCGAAGACCTCGTGCCCGCGCTCGCGAAGAATGGATTTCATCTCCTGACGTGGGACAAGCTCGACCGCGCGGACCGCGATTTTCTCGAACACTATTATTTCAGCAACGTGCGCCCGGTGCTCACGCCGCTCGGCATCGACCCGGCGCATCCGTTTCCGCAACTGCTGAACAAATCGCTGAACATCGCCGTGCAGCTCGAAATCGAGCGGGCCGGTGAGGTGCAGCGACGGCTCGCGGTGGTGCAGGTTCCGCGCGTGCTGCCGCGGCTCGTGAAGCTGCCGCGCGGCGAGGATGTCGATGGCTACATTTTCATGGGGCATCTCATCGGCCATTACCTCGCCGACCTTTTTCCGGGGACGACGATTCTCGGCTTCTGGCATTTCCGCGTGACGCGCAACAGCGAGCTGTACATCGACGAGGAGGACGTGGGAAATCTGCTCAGCGCCGTCGAGGCCGAGTTGCACAATCGCCGGCGCGGCGCGGCGGTGCGGCTCGAAGTGGAGCACAATTGTCCCGGCGAAATCTTCCACTACCTGCTCGAAACCCTCGATCTCACGACCGACGACCTTTACATCATCGACGGCCCGCTGAATCCCATCCGGCTGATGGCGATTTACGAGGGCGACCACTCGCCGGAGTTGCGCGACAAGCCGTTCGTCGCGCCGGTCGCCGCGCCGTTTCGCGAAGGCGGGGACATGTTCTCCGTCATCCGCCAGCGCGACGTGCTGCTCCACCATCCGTACGACAACTTCAGCAGCGTCGTGGATTTCCTCGAAGCCGCCGCGCGCGATCCAAACGTCCTCGCGATCAAGCAAACGCTCTACCGCACCGGCGGCGACCCGCGCATCGTCGGCGCGCTGATGAACGCGGTGAAAAACGGGAAGCAAGTCACCGCCGTCACCGAGCTAAAGGCGCGCTTCGACGAGGCGAACAACATCCTCTGGGCGCGGCGGCTCGAAGAAGCCGGCGTCCACGTCGTGTATGGCATCGTGCATCACAAAGTGCATTGCAAAGTCGCCCTCGTCGTCCGGCGCGACGACGACGGACTGCGCCGCTACCTGCATCTCGGCACCGGCAACTACAACCCAAGCACCGCGCGCATTTACACCGACCTCTCGCTCTTCACCGTCGATCCCGAACACGTCGAGGACGCCACGAACCTCTTCAACCTGCTCACCGGGCTCTGCGAATTTCAGGGCGCGAAAAAGCTGCTCATCGCGCCGTTCACCGTCCACGCCACGATGATGAAACGCATCCGGCAGGAGACCGATCACGCGCAGCAGGGAAAGCCCGCGCGGATCGTCGCGAAGATGAACGCACTCGTGGACCGCGAAATCATCGAGGCGCTCTACCGCGCATCGCAGACCGGCGTGCGCATCGAACTCATCGTCCGCGGCATCTGCTGCCTGCGTCCCGGCGTCCCCGGCGTCAGCGAGAATATCCACGTCCGTTCCATCGTCGGGCGCTTCCTCGAACACTCGCGCATCTTTTATTTCGAGAACGCAGGCTCGCCGAAAATGTTCGTCGGGAGCGCCGACTGGATGCCGCGGAATTTTTTCCGGCGCATCGAAGTGCTTTTCCCCATCTCCGACGCCACGCTCCGCGAACGTGTGTTGAAGCAGATCCTCGACGTGCAGCTCGCCGACAACCGCCAGGCGTGGGTGCTCGATGCGGAAGGCGGATACGCGCTGCCAGAGCTGCCGAAAGGCGTGCAGTTGCGCGACAGCCAGGAGGAATTCATGGCCCTCGCGCTCGGCGCCTCGAAGCCGCGCCGGAAGGCCAGGGCGCGCAAGGACGCAATCCCCAAACTGCAAATCGCGCGCAGCCCGGAGTGACCAGCCCTCGCGGCTACACGCGCTGAAGCAGGCACCGCCCCGTCATCTCCGCGGGCTGCGGAATGCCGAGCAAATGCAGCAGCGTCGGCGCGACATCGGCGAGGATGCCGGCGGAAACCGTGTGCTCATCAGCGTCGGCGGCGGCGTAGAGAAAGTGGACGAGGTTCGTGGTATGCGCGGTGTTCGGCGAGCCGTCGGGGTTGCGCATGAGTTCGCAATTCCCGTGATCGGCGGTGATGAGCAGCGCGCCGCCGAGCGACAGCGTGTTTTCCACGACCTTTTCCACGCAATGGTCGATGGTCTCGACGGCCTGGATCCCCGCCTCGACGACGCCGGTGTGGCCGACCATGTCGGGGTTCGCGAAATTCAGGATGACGAGGTCGTAGTTCGGCAGCGCCTCGATGACGCGCGCGGTGACTTCCAGCGCGCTCATCTGCGGCTTGAAATCGTAGGTCGGCACGTCCTTCGGCGAGGGCACGATGATCCGGTCCTCGCCGGGGAAGGGGACTTCGACGCCACCATTAAAGAAGAAGGTGACGTGCGGGTACTTCTCGGTCTCGGCGATGCGGAGCTGGTGGCGGCCCGCGGCGCTGACGACTTCACCGAGGATGTGCCGGAGCGATTGCGGGCCGAAGATCACGGGCACCCCGTACGTCTCGTCGTATTCCGTGAGCGTGACGTAATGCACGCGCGGCAAGACTTCGCGCTCGAAACCGGGGAAGTCCGCGCGAATGAACGCGACGGAAAGCTGCCGCGCGCGGTCGGCGCGGAAGTTGAAAAAGAGCACCACGTCGGCGTCGCGGACGCGCGGCTCGCTGGCGTGCGCGAAGATGAGCGGCTGGAGAAATTCATCCCCGCGCGGATCGTCGGCGTACGCGGCGCGCACGGCCTCGCCGGGTGGGAGCGTGGAGACCGTGCCGCGCCCGAGGACGATGGCATCCCACGCGAGCTTCGTGCGCTCCCCGCGCTGGTCGCGATCCATCGCAAAGTAGCGTCCGATGACCGTGGCAATGACCGCCCCGCTGGGCACCAGATCGCGGCTGAGTTTCGCGAGATATTCCGCGCCGCC
>JAYVRQ010000719.1:0-3136 GCA_043776145.1 Chthoniobacteraceae bacterium | reverse complement strand
CATCGGCAAGGGATTCCGCAGGTTTTTTTGAAAAAGGAACGGCGACCCTCGGGCTGCCCGCTCACGCCTGCCCGCAGAACTTGAACAGGAACAACTCCGAAGTCTGATCGGCGTAATAAAACTTTAGCCCGCCGTCGCGATTTTTCAGGTCCGTCGCCACGGCGCAGCTCGCGCGACGGCTGTGAATTTGGTGGATGCCGAGATGATCGCGCGCATATAATTCGCCCCACACTTCCGCGCGCACCGCGGTCTTCGCTTTGGTCATTAGCAGTTCGGCGAGCGCGTCGTGTCCCATTGGTTCGTAGGCGACTTTGAGTGCGGCCTCGATCATTCCGTAGTCTTGGCCGTGTTCTTCCACGAGGCCCGTTTCCGGTTTTTCATCCCAGGTGCCGGGGACGACTCCCACCCACACGCGCGGATCGAAACCAGCGTCGCGATTGAAGCGCGAGAGCGTGTTGACGGTGGCGCGCAGCCGTCCGAACGGTGGGACTTCGAGCGTGAGCCAGATGTGATCGACGCGCAGCGGGTCGTCGGATTTTTCCAACTCGACCACGTAGGGCACGCCGGTCACATGCACGAACTTCGCCGGCGTCGTGCGGATTTTTTCGTAAAGCAGCGTGCGGGCGTCGGGGCGTCGGGCCATGGGAAAAATCAGGAGCGTTTGGTGCCAGTGACGGAGCGACCGGAGCGGCCGCGTTTCGGTTTGTCGAGGTCGGTGCGGTGCTCGGTTTTCGAGACGGTGCCGCGTTGCAAATACTGCGCGCGCAATGCCGCGTAATCCGCATCGCGCCGATCGTAGAGGCGCTTGAGTTTGCGCGGCGCGGCTTTGCTTAAAGCGTAGGCCGTGATGATCGGGAGCGTGATCGTCGAGTCGGCGTAGCAGACGACGCAATCGGGCAGATTGTCCGGGTCGATCTTTCCCCAGCTCACCGCCTCGCCGGGCGTCGCGCCGCTGAGCCCGCCCGTGTCGGGACGCGCATCGGTGCATTGCAGGAAGTAATCGTGCCCGCGCTCCTCGATGCCCATCACCTCCTGAATCTGCGGCTCCGTTTGCAGCATGAAATTTTTCGGCGACCCGCCGCCGAGGATGAACACGCTCGAGGTCGCCCCGCCGGATTTCGCCGCATACACGATCGCCGCCGTCTGATTCACATCGCGATTCACATCCATCTGCAGCTTCGAGTCGCGCAGCGCCATCGCGGCGACATTCATGCCGATGGAACTGTCTCCCGGTGAACTGGTGAAAATAGGCACGCCAAATTGATACGCGGCTGCGAGCACGCTGGTTTCCTTGATCCCCAATTTCTTTTCCCGCGCACAAACGTAGCGCCCGAGCAGATGATGAAACTCATCTGTCGCCATCGTGCGCTGAAACTCCGGCCCCTGAATCACCTGCCGCACAAACGCATCGGTATCGAGCAACACATCGTAATCGAACAGCACATCGTAAATGCGGATGATCCCATCGCGGCGCAAATCCACATCATCGAGAAACGGCGAGCCTGCATACAGCGACATGCCGAGCCCGTAATGCAGATCGTGGTAAAGATTCGCGCCCGTCGAAATGATCCAATCGACAAAGCCCGCCTTCATCAGCGGCACGATCGCCGCGCGTCCGAGCCCCGCCGGCGTGAGCGCACCCGTGAGTGACATCCCGACCACGCCGCGCCCCGCGATCATCTTCCCGGTGAAAAGGCGGCACGCTTCCGCGAGGCGTCCGCCGTTGTAAGCCTTGAAAGCGGTGTCGATCAAATCGGCGACCTTCATTCCCTTGCGGATCGGCTCGGGCAAAAGGCGTGGGAACTTCTTGTTCAGCGAACTCATGCGGGCGCGGAAGGTAGCGGGCGGCGGCGCGCGGTCAATGGGCATGTCTCAACCCCCGCGAGACATGCTCAGTTTGGAGTCCCGCCTTTAGGCGGTTTGTTGGGAGTTCCGACTTTAGCCGGTCCCAAACCGTCCACCGCCAAACTGACCCACTGCCAAAAAAGCTCCTGATGAAGCGTGCGGCGTGCGATTGTTCTGGCGTGGATTCTTTGACCCAACTCCAGCACATCACCCGCCGCCATTTTCTCGAACGCGCCGGTCAGTTCAGTCTCGGTGCGATTGCTCTCGATGCAGTGTTTGGTGAAAAGGCAGCGGGAGCAGTGGTGAATCCGTTCGCGCCGCGACCGCCGCATTTTCCGCCGAAGGTGAAGCGCGTGATTTATCTCCACATGTCGGGTGCGCCGCCGCATCTCGACATTTTCGACTACAAACCGGAACTCGTGAAACGCAGCGGGCAGGATGCGCCGGATCAGTTTGTGAAAGGGAAGACGTTCGCTTTCACGAGCGGGACGCCGAAGCTGATGGGCACGCCGCGCACCTTTTCACAGCATGGCGCGGGCGGCATTTGGATGTCCGATGCGGTTCCCAATTTTCACGGGATCGCGGATGAGATGTGCCTCATCAAGTCGATGTTCACGGACCAATTCAATCATGCGCCGGCGGAGCTTTTGCTCTTCACGGGTTCGCCGCGTCAGGGGCGTCCGTCGCTGGGTTCGTGGGTGACGTACGGGCTCGGTTCGGAGAATGAAAATCTGCCCGGTTTCGTCGTGCTCATCAGCAGCGGCGTGCAGCCGAGCGGCGGGCAGAGTTGCTGGGGCACGGGGTTCATTCCGTCGGTGTTTCAGGGCGTGCAATGTCGCTCGAAAGGCGATCCCGTTTTATACGTGAGCGATCCGCCGGGAATGGACCGCGCGCTGCGGCGCAAGACGCTCGATGCGATGCGCGACCTGAACGAGGAGCAGGCGCGCGAGCTGGGCCATCCCGAGACGGCGACGCGCATCGCGCAATACGAACTCGCGTTCCGAATGCAGACGAGCGTGCCCGAGGTCATGGACATTTCGCGCGAGCCGAAAAGCGTGCTGGAGGAATACGGCGCGGTGCCCGGCGATTCGAGTTTTGCCAACAACTGCCTGCTCTCCCGCCGCCTGCTCGAACAGGGCGTGCGCTTCGTGCATCTCTTCGATTGGGGCTGGGATTTCCACGGCACCAGCGCGGGCGAAGGCATCACCGACGGCCTCACCGCGAAGATGAAACGCACCGACAAACCCGTGGCCGCGCTGCTGCGCGATCTGCGCCAGCGCGGTCTGCTCGA
>JAYVRQ010000718.1:0-10750 GCA_043776145.1 Chthoniobacteraceae bacterium | reverse complement strand
TTTTCGCGGAATTTGAAGAACTTGCTGAGCCAGGTCATTGAGGGCGGTTACTGAGAGCTAAAACCTCCGGGCGCGCAATTCCTTCTTGGGAAAAGCGCCAGGCGTCCCATGCGTCGCATTGGTCGCATTCCGGCTTGGGACCGATGGGACGGATGGGACGGATGCGACCGATGCCTACGGCTTTGGCTTGGGCTGCTCGGCGGGCTTCGCGGTCGTCGGGGGCACGGGCTCGCTGGCTCCCGCGTATTCGTTCCACCATTTCTGGATCACCTCCGGCGCAGGCAGTTTGCCCGATTGCACCACGAACCTCGCTTTGAACGTCGCCGTCTCCCCCGCCGGGATCGTCGTCTTAAAAAACATCCCGAACCGTCCGTAATTTCGGTAGGCGGAAATCCGCGCGTCCTTGGGATTTCCGGGATGATTCAGATACACGACGCTGAAGCGTTTCCCCGCGAGCGTGAAAGTCTCCCCGATCCAGGGGTAGTCGCGGTCCTTGTGCGGCTCGGCTTTCTCGCGCGGATAAAGATAGACCGTGTCCGGTCGCGAAACCTCGTTCGACGGACGGAACTGCAACCCCGCGTGCTCCGGGTCGCCATCGAGCACGGCCTCGCCGCCCACCGCTTTCACGCGCGACACGACATCCACCAGCGCATACGCCGGCGCGGGCGCGGGGAGGAAGGACATCGTGCGCTCCTCTTCGATCAGCACGTCCGCCGGCTTCTCGCCAAGCCAGCGCACGAGCGAAGTAAAGCTCGCCCCGTCCGGCCCCGTCTTCTGCACGCTGAATTTTTCATGCACCTGATCGCCGCCCTTCATGTGCCAGCGATCATAGCCTTTCCCCGCGACGGTCATCTTATTCCACCCGAGAAAAATCCCGCGATGATGCGGAAACTCGCCGCCCGGCCCTTTCGTGATCGGCCCCGCGCCCTCGGCGTCGAAGACATGCAGCCACGGCTTGAAAGTTTCGACGCGCCGCTCCGGCGTGGACACATCGTGCCCATACATGTAGCGCCCGACGATCTTCCCGCCGGAGAGCACATCGAGGTGATCGCCCGGCGTGTCTTTCAAGGAAAAGTCCGCCGCGCTCGCGGCATGAATGCAGGTGAAAAATAAAGCGGCGCGGAAAAGCGTGGGAGGGATGGGTGAAATCATGGTGTTTGGATTTTATATCAAAGCATCTGCTCAACGAAAACGCGGCTCTCGAAAAAAGCGAGATCGTCCAGCTTTTCCCCGGTGCCGATAAAGCGCGTGGGGATGCCGAGTTCGTGCTGAATGGCGATGACGCAGCCGCCCTTTCCTGAGCCGTCGAGCTTCGTGACGATAATGCCGGTGAGCGGCGTGGCGGCGTGGAATTCGCGCGCCTGGTTGAGCGCGTTCCCGCCCGTGGTGGCATCGACGACGAGATAGGTCTCGTGCGGTGCGGCGGGGTCGGCGCGCTGGAGGATGCGTTTCACTTTGGCGAGTTCACCCATTAGATTCGTCTTCGTGTGAAGACGCCCGGCGGTGTCGCAGATGAGGAATTCTATGTTGTGCTTTTCCGCGCGCGCGTGCGCCTCGAAGCAGACGGCGGCGGGGTCGCTGTTGTATTCGCCCTGCACGATGTCGCACCCGATGCGCCCGGCCCACACGCCGAGCTGCTCGATGGCGGCGGCGCGAAAAGTATCCGCCGCCGCGAGCAGGACGGTGTGCCCTTTTTTCTTTAGGAAATGCGCGAGCTTCGCCGTGCTCGTGGTCTTGCCCGTACCGTTCACACCGACGACAAGGATGACTTTGGTTTTGGAAGGAAGCGGACGCAGCACCGGATTGTCGCGCGGCAGCACTTTGAGAATTTCCTCGCGCGCGACCAGCACGACGCTCTCGGCGGTCATCTTCTCATCGCACGCCTGCAAGGCTTTGAGGATGCGCGTCATCATCGGCACTCCGAGATCGGAGCGGATGAGCAATTCCTCCAACTCCTCCCAGTCCACCGGACGCCCGGTGAATTTCTGGATCAGCGATTTGAAGAAGCCGAGGGCCATGGGATGGAATTCAGTCTGATTTCCGATCAGCCACTTTCCTCGCATCGCGCGGCAAATCCCCGCGCAGCCGGTCCAGGATGCCATTCACAAAACGCCCGCTCTCCTCGCTGCCAAATTTCTTCGCGACTTCGATGGCCTCGTTGATGGCGACGACCGGCGGCACATCGGCGCAATGCAGCATTTCGTAGATGCCCACACGGAGAATGTTGCGGTCCACAATGGCGATGCGGTGCAGATCGTAGTTGGCGGTGCATTTGGTAATGCAGGCGTCGATCTCAGCAGAGTGCGCGTTCACACCCTTCACGAGTTCTTCGGTGAAAGCGCGCGTCTTCGGGGATGCCTCCGCCTTTCCCGGTCCACTGCGCAGTTTCCAAAAATCCGCGAGCAGCTCGTCGAGCGGACGGCGGTTCACGTCGAACTGATAGAGAAACTGCACCGCTGCCTCGCGGCCTTCGCGTCGCTTGCCCATCGCGAATTACCGGCGCGAGAGTTCGCCCATCACCTGAGCCATGCGCATCGCCACGCGCGCGGCCTCGGTGCCGCGGTTGATTTCATCCTCGATGCAGCGCACGCGCGCCTGCGCTTCGTTTTGCAAAAGCAGCACCTCGTGAATGACCGGGATGCGGTTGTTGAGCGCGATGCGCAGCATCGTCTCGGTGACGGAGCGCGCGACGAGTTCGGCGTGAGCCGTCTCGCCCTGAATGATGACGCCGAGCGCAATGATGCCGTCGATCCCGCCGCGCGCCGCGACTTCCTGAACGATGAGCGGGATTTCATAAGCACCCGGCACTTCATACACATGCACGTTCGTCCCCGGCGCGATGACTTCGAGTTCGCGCTTCGCATGATCCACCAGCCCCTGCACGAATGTCAGATGATACTGGCCGGCCACGATGGCAAACGATTTGCGCGGCCCGAAAGCGCGCGGACGGGATGGAAGAATGGATGCCATGATGCGGGGCGAGGATGTTAATGGCGCGTCCCCACCACGCAACAAGTATCGCGGTCGTCCACACATTCCGCTTTCCCAATTCACCAGCCTGCACGATTGCAGCGACTCCACGATGCGCCGCTGGCTTCCTTTCCTCACATTTTTTGCCTTCATCATCGCGGTGATCTACGCGGCGGACCGGCATCTCGCGCGCGGCTTTTTTGAATGGGTGCAATCCCTGCCGTTAGGAGACAAGGCCGGACATTTCGTGCTCATGGGCACGCTCGCGTTCCTGCTGAACCGCGCGCTCGCGGGCCGCACGCTGCGACCTGGCGTGCAACTCGGCGGAGTGATCGTTGCTGTATTCGTAGTAGTGGAGGAAATCAGTCAGCGATGGCTGCCGTGGCGGACCTTCGACTACGCCGACCTCGCCGCGGATTTTTTAGGAATCGCGATGGCCGACTGGCTTGCACGCAGGCACGGCGGAGTGTGTGATCTTTACAGCAAGGCACGGGTGCGGCGCTAACCATCGGCGCCAAAGAAAAGCGGCGCGGACTGCACAAGGCAATCCACGCCGCAAAATGATTCCCTGGCGGGGGCCGTGAAGGCTTACCGCGAGTAAAGCTCGACGATGAGTTGCTCGTTCACAATCGGCGCGATTTCGTCGCGCGATGGCACGCGGCCAACGACGCCGCTGAATTGATCCTTGTTCAAGGTCAGCCAGTCGGGCACAGGCGAGATTTGAGTCAGGTCGAGATTGCGCGCCGCGAGGCTGCGCGAACCCGGCTTGTCCTTCACCGTGATGTTGTCGCCGGGCTTCACATTGTAGGAAGAAATATCGACCTTCCGACCGTTCACCTGCACATGCCCATGGCAAACCATCTGCCGCGCGGCACTGCGCGAATTCGCGAAGCCGAGGCGGAAGACGATGTTGTCGAGGCGGGTCTCCAAAAGCTGGAGCAGGATTTCGCCGGTGACGCCGCGGCGGGTGAGCGCGGTCTTGAAGTAGCGGCGGAACTGGCGCTCCAGGATGCCGTATTGGTAGCGGAGCTTTTGCTTCTCGGCGAGTGCGACGGAGTAATCCGACTGCTTCCGGCGCGAACCTTTCGGGCCGTGCATTCCGGGAGGATAGTTCTTGTGTTCGAGCGCCTTGGTGGGCCCGAAAATCGGGATGCCGAAGCGGCGGCTGATTTTATCTTTAGGACCGGTGTAACGTGCCATGATTTTTTAGTGTTAGTTCGTATTCTCGATGGCCGGATCAAACGCGGCGTTGTTTAGGCGGACGGCAGCCATTATGCGGCACCGGGGTCACGTCACGGATCACCGTGATTTCGAGGCCGACGGCTTGGATGGCGCGGACGGCGGATTCGCGTCCGGCACCCGGACCTTTGACGCGTACTTCGACTTCCTTCAAACCATGTCCCATCGCCTGACGGCAGGCATCTTGCGCGACCATTTGCGCAGCGTAAGCGGTGCTCTTGCGCGAGCCTTTGAAGCCAACCTTCCCCGCGCTCGACCAGCCGATCACATGACCCGCCTGGTCGGTGATGCTGACAATCGTGTTGTTGAAGCTGGCGAGCACATGGGCGACGCCGGTGTGAACATTCTTGCTGCCCTTCGCCTTGACGATCTTGATCTGCTCGACGACCGCGTTCGGATCGAGTGAAAGATTCTCTTCCTTCTTCGGTTCGGGCGTGGCGGCGGCAGCTTCCTTCTTCTTCGCTGTCTTGGTCTTCGGTGCCTTCGCTGGCGCTTCGGGAGCGGCGGCGACAGCGACAGCCGGAGCGGCTTCGGCGGGAGCCGCAACCTCAGTCGTCGGCGCTTCCGCACTAGCTTCATCCGCTTTAGGTTTCTTGGAGTCTGGCATAATGATTCTTGGTAAGTGCCGCGTTATTTCGAGGCCGGTTTCGCCGCATCCTTGGCGCGCTGGACGCCGACGGTTTTGCGCGGACCCTTGCGGGTGCGGGCGTTCGTGGAAGTGCGCTGTCCGCGGACGGGCAGGCCGCGACGATGGCGAATGCCGCGATAGCAGTTGATGGCCTGCAACCGTTTCAGATTCGACTGAATCTCGCGGCGCAGATCGCCCTCGATGGACAGCTTGCTCGCGGTGATCGCCTGGATGATGTGGTTCAGTTGCTCCGGCGAAAGATCCTTCGCGCGAACATTCGGCTCGACGTTCGCCTGTTCGAGAATCTTCTTCGCGGTGCTCGGGCCGATCCCGTAGATGTATGGCAGCGAAGCGTCGATGCGCTTGTCGCCGGGGATTTCAACTCCTAGTAGTCGTGGCATATGAGTGGTGGTTGGTTAGCCTTGCCGCTGCTTGTGGCGCGCGTTCTTGCAGATAACGCGCACGACGTTTTTGCGCTTCACGATGCGGCAGCTTTCGCAAAGGCGTTTGACGGATGCTCTTACTTTCATGATGGGTCGGTGGTTCTAAAAAATGGCTAGTTTGAGAGGACAAAAAATCGCGCCGGGAAACAGTTTCCCCAGTGCGATTGGGTCGGTTGGCCTACTTCTGCCGGAAGGTGATTCTCCCCTTGGTCGAGTAGTAGAGGTGGATTTCTAGCAGAAGATTGTCGGCTGGCAATATCGGAATGAAGGGGAACTGCATTTTATTTCGCCTTCGCAATTGTCCGCTCACGCCAGGTCAAGATTTCCGGTTCCCCTTTGGTGATTAAGACGGTGTGTTCAAAATGCGCGGACGGCTTTCCATCGACGGCGACGACGGTCCAATTGTCGTCCAGAACGCGCACGGCGCTGCCGCCCATGTTGACCATCGGCTCGATCGCGATGGTCATGCCCGGCTTGAGCTTAGGCCCGCTGCCCGCGCGGCCATAGTTGGGAACCTGCGGCTCCTCGTGCAATTTCCGCCCGACGCCGTGGCCGACAAATTCGCGCACGACCGAGTAGCCATTCGCAATAATCTCGTCCTCAATCGCCGAGCATAGATCGCCGAGCCGGCGTCCGCTATGCGCGTAGGTGATCGCGAGTTCAAGCGTGTCCTCGGTGACTTGGAGAAGGCGCTGCACCTTGTTGTCGATCACGCCGATCGGCACCGTCGTCGCCGTATCCCCGACCCATCCATCTTTGATGACGCCGATGTCGAGCTTCACGATGTCGCCGTATTGCACGCGCCGATTCCCGCCGATTCCGTGGACCACTTCTTCGTTGATGGAAATGCAGACGTGCCCCGGAAATTTGCGGTAGCCAAGAAACGCGCTCCGGCATTTTCCCTCCGCCATAAAATCCGCCGCCGCCTGATCCACCTCGCGCGTCGTGATGCCCGGACGAAGCAGTGACGAAACGCGATGGAGAATGTCGCTCGCCGTCTTGCACGACTGGCGCATCTTCTCGATCTCGCGTTCGCTTTTGATGGGAATCATTGGCCTTCGAGAATAGTGGCGACCGATGCAAAAACCAGATCGGGCGTGCGGGTGGAATCCACGGCACGCAGCAAGCCTAGCTGTCGGTAATGCGAAACCAGCGGCTCGGTCTTTTCGGCATACTCCTTCATGCGGAGTTGCAAGGTCTCCAGATTATCATCGCCGCGCCGGATCAACTGGCCGCCGCACTTCGGACACGGCGCATCCGCATTCACGATGTGCAGACCCATGCTCAGATTCGTGCGGCATTTCGAGCAAACGAGACGGCTCTCGACACGGCTCGCAATCGTGTCGAAATCGGCTTCCAGCAACAGCGCCACATCCAGCGGGGTGTTGCGTTCCGCGAGCATTTCCTCCAGTGCGCTGGCTTGCCCGAGACTGCGCGGGAAGCCATCGAAAATAAACTCGCCATCATGCGCCTTGAGCCATGCCTTCACCACGCAGCAGACCATTTCGTCGGGAACTAGCTTGCCGTGACGAGTCAGTTTTTCCGCCGCCATACCGATGTCGGTGCCTGTCGCTTTTTCCTCCCGAAACATCGCGCCGGGCGACGCGCTCGGGATGCCATACTTTGCGGTAATCATTTCCGCCTGCGTGCCCTTTCCAGATGCGGGTGGTCCCAGCAAAACGATCCGCCGTTTCACTACCGGAATTTGCCGGCGAGGAAGATTGCCATGCCTGCCACCACGAGAATCGCAATGCCCACATACAGCCAAATCAAAGCACTCTGCTGCACCGCCTCGCCGCGTCCGGTGGGACTCATCGAGCGTCCGCGAATGCGCCCTTTGCGCAGGAAGCCATCGTAATGCCGCTGAATCAGGTGCGTCTCGACCTGCCGCATCGTGTCGAGAATGACGCCGACGATAATGAGCAGGCTCGTTCCGCCAAAAAACTGCGCCGTGAGGTAGGGCACGTTGAGCTGATGGGAAAGCATCTGCGGAAGGATGGCGATGATTGTCAGAAAAATGGCTCCCGCAAAGGTCAGCCTGGTCATCGTGAAATCCAAAAAGTCCGCCGTCGGCTTCCCTGGACGCACGCCTGGAATATAGCCGCCGTACTTCTTGAGATCGTCGGCAATCTGCTGCGGCTGGAACTGGGTGGCTACCCAGAAGTAGCTGAAGAAGAAAATCATCACGCCATACAAGGCATAGTGCCAGGGTCCGGCCGTCATTGCCGCCGCGATCTTGTTCATCGTCGGCGAATCTCGGAAAAGCATCCCGACAATCGTGGATGGAAACACCAGCAAAGCCTGCGCGAAAATGATCGGCATGACGCCTGCATAGTTGACCTTCAATGGCATGTATTGCGTCTGCCCACCCATCACCTTCTTACCCACGACACGTTTGGCATACTGCACACTAATCCTGCGCTGCGCCTGCGTCACACAAATGACCGCCGCGATGACGAGGATGAGGAACGCAACCAGCAGCACCAACACCATGGGATTCACTTGACTCGTCTGGCCGCTGCTCGGGACGAAGGTATTCCACGCCTGAATCAGCGCCGCGGGAAGACGGGCGACGATACCCACGGAAATAATCAGCGACATCCCGTTCCCAATGCCGCGATCCGTGATCTGGTCGCCAAGCCACATCAGGAACATCGTCCCGGCTGTCAGCGTGATGACCGTCAAAATGCGAAACGACCAGCCCGGCTCGGAGACCAGAGGAATGCCCAGCTTGTTGATCGTGTCCATGATGCCCGGCAGAAATGGATTGGATTTCGGATTCTCGAAACTCACCGCGAGAAGATAGCCTTGGAAAAGGCAGAGCATGATCGTCGCATAGCGCGTCAACTGCATGATCTTCTGCCGTCCGCCATCTTCCTTCGCCAGTTTGCCGAGTTGCGGGATCACCGCAGTGAGCAACTGCAGCATGATCGACGCGCTGATGTAAGGCATGACACCCAGCCCAAAGACCGCGCAGTTTTCGAGCGCGCCACCGCTGAAGATATTGAACAGCGCCGCCACGCTGCCGCCCGACTGGGTATCCACCTGCGACGAAAACCAGTGCTGTATAACCGCGACATTCACGCCGGGACAGGTCACCGCCGCGCCGATTCGCACGATGACCAGCATCACCAGCGTGAAAAGCACGCGGTTACGCAGTTCGGGAATCTTGAAGGTATTGGCGAAGGCGGAAATCATCGGGATGGGTGGGTTGCCGTCGCGTTAGCGAGCGGCATTTCGCTCGGCAGGCATCGTCGCCGCCAAACGAACAACCGTCATTTCAACGTCACAGAGCCGCCGGCCTTTTCGATCTTTTCTTTTGCACCCGCGCTTACTTTGTTCGCGGTGATGGTGATCTTCTTAGTCAGTTCGCCATTCGCGAGAACCTTGAGGCCGTCGGAAATCCCGCGGATGAGTTTCTTCTCACGAAGAAAACTTTCGTCGATTGCAGTGCCCGCATCGAACTGTTCGAGATCGCCCACGTTCACAATGCAGTAGCTGGTCCGAAATTGGGCGTTATTAAAACCGCGCTTGGGAATGCGGCGGATGAGAGGCATCTGACCGCCTTCAAATCCGAGGCGGATGCTGCCCCCGGAACGGGCCTTCTGACCCTTGTGACCCTTGCCGCTGGTCTTGCCGTGGCCGCTGCTTTCGCCGCAGCCGAGACGTTTGACGCGGTGCTTGGAACCGGGACGTGGTTTGAGATTCGAGAGATTCATGGCTTAGGATTGCGTGGCGACGGGAGTGGAACGAATCGCGATCCCGCGCGTTTTGTAAATCTGTTCGCGCAAACGCAGTTGCGTCAACGCTTCGAGCGTGGCTTTCACCACATTGGCGTGGTTGCTGGAACCCAGCGACTTCGCAAGCACATCGCGAATGCCCGCAGCCTCGATGACCGCACGAACCCCGCCGCCGGCAATGACTCCAGTGCCGGGCGAGGCCGGACGCAACAACACACGTCCGCCGCCATGCTCGCCGATGACTTCGTGGGGGATCGTGTTATCGCGAACCGCGACCTTCACGAGCGACTTCTTCGCCGACTCGCTGGCCTTGCGGATCGCCTCGGAGACTTCATTCGCCTTGCCAAAGCCGCAGCCGACCTTGCCTTTCTTGTCTCCAGCCACAATCAAAGCGCTGAAGCTGAAGCGGCGTCCGCCTTTCACGACCTTTGCGCATCGGTTGATGAACACGACCTTCTCAGTCAGATCAGAAGCTTCCTTCTGCTTGTCCGAATCGCGATTGCCGCGGCGGTTACGATTACCTTGAGGTGCTGCCATATTGTAAGTTTAGAATTCGAGTCCGCCTGCGCGCGCAGCGTCGGCCAGAGCCTTCACCTTGCCGGTATAGATAAAGCCGCCGCGGTCGAAGACGACTTTTGTAATGTTTTTGCCCTTGGCACGATCCGCCACCAGCGTGCCAACCCGTGTCGCAGTGGCTACATTGGGCTTCACGGACTTGTCGCCCGCAAATTCCTTTTCGGTCGTGTTGACAGCCGCAAGGGTGCGGCCCGCCTCGTCGTCGATGACCTGCGCATAGATGTGCTGGCCCGAGAAGTGGACGGACAAACGCGGACGCTGCGGAGTGCCGGAGATCTTCTTCCGAAGACGTGCGTGCCGGATTTTGATGGGAGAAAGTGTAGCCATGATTACTGAACGGTTTTGCCTTCCTTGCGCTGGACGTGTTCGCCCGCATAACGGACGCCTTTGCCCTTGTAAGGCTCCGGCGGATAATAGCCGCGAATGTCAGCGGCAACCTGTCCGACGAGATGCTTGTCGATGCCTTCGACTTTCACCTTCGTGTTATCCGTGACAGTGACTTTGATGCCTTCGGGAATCGGGAAGTTGATGTCGTGCGAGAAGCCCAGGTTCAACTTGAGGATCTTGCCTTGAAGAGCGGCTTTGAAGCCGACGCCCTGAATCTCGAGATCCTTGACGAACCCGGCGCTCACGCCAGCCACCATGTTGTTGACGAGCGCCCGCGACAGACCGTGCAGCGCCCGGACCTTGCGGTCCTCAGTGCTGCGCTCGAAAGACACGTTGTCCCCGTCAACTTTGCAGGTGATTTGTTTGGGCAGTGTCCAGGAAAGTTTGCCCTTCGGTCCTTCGACCTGCAAAGCGCCTTCGCCGGAAACATTGAGCTTCACCTTGGCGGGAAGCAGGATGGATTTTTTGCCAATACGCGACATAGCTAACTCCTTACCAAACGTAGGCGAGCAACTCGCCACCGATGTTTTGTTTCTTCGCTTCACGTCCCGTGACGATGCCACGCGGCGTGGAAAGGATCGAGATACCCATGCCTCCCAGCACGCGCGGAATCTCCGTGGCCCCGACATATTTGCGCAGCCCCGGCTTGCTCACGCGCTGCAACCCGTTCAACACCGTGTCTTTCTTCCCGGTGTAGTTCAGGTGCACACGGAGCAGCTTGCGCACTCCGTCTTCCTGCATCTCGAACTCGCGGATGAAGCCCTCGG
>JAYVRQ010000717.1:0-3161 GCA_043776145.1 Chthoniobacteraceae bacterium | reverse complement strand
TTGCCTTTCTCCGGTTCGGCAAATCCCTCGGTGTGCTCCGCGAGCAGCAGACTCGTCACGATGCGGCGCAGGAGCGGGTCGGCCGCAAACTTTGCCAGCTCCGCAGGCGTGTCGTCCTTTGGCCGGATGCAGTGGCGCGTCGCGTATCCGGCGGAGATGGAGCGCAGGGCGTGTTCGGCGGCCTTGCGAAGATCGCCCCTCTGCTCATGCCACGATGATTCCCACGAATAAGTCAGCGCGGCCAGGCCGCTGGAGTCATGGAAGCCTGCGTGCGCCAGATCCCGCGTCAGCGAAAGCCACTTCGGCGCGTCGTCGAGATCGTCCGCGACTGCCAGCACGCCGATCATGAAAGCGGCATTCACGGAGCGGTAGCGGCGTTCGGCGGCCGGGCGTGCGAGCAGTTGTTCCCAAGCCTTGCGGGCCTCCGCGTGACGGCTCTGCCCGTATGCAAAGGCGCCCGCGTGGTAATCTGCGAACTCGGAAGGAAAGACGGCCTTCTTCGCTTCATCGAAAAAGTCCGCAGGCAGGGCAGCCGCGTCGTCGGGCCTGAGATCCGCGAACTGCCGGTTCACCTCCCGCATCCGGCGGTGTGCCGCGCGTGCGGCGACGGGGTCGGGCGGCTGGATGCTGCCGTCGCGCAGTGCGGCGTCAAAGTCCTCCAAGTCACGCTCCGCACTGCGCCGGACCGGGTGCTCGTCGTGAATGGCCTTGAAGGGCACCGGGTATTCGTGCGCGAGCAGCTTGAGTTCGAGTTCGGCGAAAAACTCGGGCCTTTCCAAAAGCTCCGCACCGCCGCGCGCAAGATAGCGCCGCGGAAACCACGGACCGCAGGCCGATCCTGTCGTGTCCCGGAAAAAAAGAGCCACTGCAACGATGAGGGAAAAATGCGCGCGTTTCATTGTCTGAGTATTGAGAGTTGAATTTCAGATTTGGCATGAACCCAGCCGATGGGGTGCTGCCTGCCGGGGGCGAGAGTGGAGGACGCCGCCTCCTTCAATCGCTCGAACACCACGGCGTCCCCGGAAATTTCCGCGCGATAGCCGCCCACTCCGTCTGCGGCCTCGATGTCGCCCGCGCATTTTGCCACGATGCGCTCCGGGTAGTTCTCCTCGGCCTCACCGTCATTCACGAGCGTAATGTCTGTCGGCTGCGCCCCGGATTTTTTCACGCGCAGATCGCTCGCCGGTGCTCGGCCTTGCATGACTGCCGCGAGCGTTTGCGAGCGCCAGTTCATCGTGTCCGTGGACACGGGAAGCCGATACCAGATGAGCCCCGTGAGAGTCGCCGGCCTGTCCCTTTTCCAATCGTCCACGAGCCTCGCCATCTGCGCGGCGTCCGGACGAAAGGCGCGCACCACGGTCCCCCACGGCCATGCGCGGGGCTGGCCTTCCGCTTCGATGGCGAGCAGTGCACCCGCGGGATCGAAGGCAACCCGGTACGTGTAGGTCGGCAGGGCCACGCGAAATGGCACGCCGAGCTGGCCCGCCTTTTCGGTCCACTTGCGCGCACTGGCCACCTCGCACAGTGCGGTCTCGGGCGCGCTCGCGCGCGGCTTCTCGGTTGCGTGTACTTGCAAAATGAACGCGCCACTTTCTTGCGCGAGCGCGGCGAATTCACGGTGATCCAGCCACGAAGGGAGCACGGTCGGATGCACGGGAAGCGGTCGCACCGCCTCGCGCAATGCAGCGAGCCAAGTGCGATACGCGCCGAGGCGCGAAGCCGCGCAGTCGAAATCCACCTGCAATTCCGAAGGCTCCACGTCGGCGGATCGCATGTGCAGCACGATCTCCCTCGCGACCGCGCAGACAATCGCCTGCGCGTCCTGCGAAGGCTCCCAGGGACCGATGCGCAGCACCGCACTCACCGGGCGTCGCGATGCGCGGAGCGCTCCAAAATCCAGCGCGGGCCGCGCAACGGATGACTGCCCGGCGGCATTCCACGAAATCTCGGCACAGAGCGGTGCAACCCCGGCGAAGGACTCAGGCAATCCCGCGACCGCCGTGACCACCGCCTCATCCCATGCGCGCTGCCACACGTAGCACTCCGAGCGCAGCGGCCCGGATGCACGCTCGCCGTGGAGATGCCCGGCACGCCACGCGGCAGCGACGCACAGGAGGGCGGCGATGGAGATGAGCAGTCGTTTCATTCACGATGGATACGAGCAGCCGCTTCGATTCTTTCAGCATTCTGCATTTTTAATTTCGGATGCGCGCCACATTCATCGCAGCCCGATTTCCGCCGCGGACTTTTCATCGGACGTTTGCGACGGCGGAGAGATTGTATTTCAAAATTCACAACACCTCCCCAGATGAAATCCTTCCCGCCATTTTCCCCGTGATCTCCACGCTCCCTGCGAATTCGCAGGCACCCGCCGCTGCTAAACCCAAGTCGCAAAAAGTCCTGCCGCCGACGCCGATTGGCTTCAACCGCAAGGAATTTCACTGAAAGGAAATCGCCTTTCACCACGCCGCGCGTCGAGTGGTGCCGGGGAGTCAGTGGTTCTGATATATAGTTGCGTCCGCAGCCGCTAGAGCCTGTCATGCACTTTGAGGGAGTGATGCCTCTGAAGCACCAACGGTGCGCAACATGCCAGCCTAGGGCAACGCCCTGGGTTTGAGTTGGGAAAAGACAAAGTCCTGAAGGGGCGTTACAAAATGGGGCCGCCCTTTCAGGGCTTTGATCTGCTTCTTTCCTGTGACCCAGGGCGTTGCCCTAGGCTGGCATGTTTGCGGGCCTTTGGCCCTCAGAATATGAACGCCTCGAAAGTGCATGACAGCCGCTAGGGAACCACTGAATAAATCGAGATGTCCACGGAAGACACGAAAGGACACGGAAAAGATGACAAGTCTGCCCGCAGTATTCCGTGTTTTTCGTGTCTTCCGTGGACAAAATTCCCCGCAGAAAAACTTCGGCTGATGCGGCGGCGATTAAATCAGCGATCCCTAGCCGATCTACGGCGCGGCTGCCTTCGCCTCGGCTTTCTTCGCGGCGTCTGTGCCGGGATAGCGCTTTGCAAAGTCGCGCAAGTCCGCCGCGATCCGCACCGGAGTCGCGCCACGGTGGCTTTCCTCCAAGCGACGCCATGCGTCGGCGGCGAGCACTTCCTTCGCGATGGCGGGGTCCGAGCGCAGGCGGGCGTTCTCGGTTTGGATTTCCTTCAG
>JAYVRQ010000716.1:0-3163 GCA_043776145.1 Chthoniobacteraceae bacterium | reverse complement strand
CGCTCCAAGGAGTGTCGAGCAGGATCCGCCACGTCGCGGGCGTGGCCTGCATGATCGTCGGCCGGCGGCGTTCCAGCTCGCCGAGCAGCGCGGATGCGTCCATCGAGTGATTCCGGCTGAGCATGATCACTTTCGCACCGCTGATGAGGGGAAGGAATATCTCCAGCGCTGCGATGTCAAAGGACAGCGTCGTCACGGCGAGCAGCACGTCGTCGCTTGCGATTCCGGGCGAGCGTTGCATCGAGGCAAGGAAATTCGCGAGCGCCCTGTGCGGGATTTCCACGCCCTTTGGCCGCCCTGTCGAGCCGGATGTGAAAATGACATAGGCGAGATCATCCGGCGTGCCAGCGGACGGCTGAGGCGCGTCCTCCTGACTCGATCCTAGGGCTGCATCGTCGAGGCAGACGTTCGTCGCGCTGTGCGGAGGCAGCGCGGGAATGAGCGCTCTCTGCGTGACGATGAGCGGCATCGCGGTGTCCTCGATCATCATTGCGAGGCGCGCTCTTGGGAATGCCGGGTCGAGCGGCACGTAAGCCGCACCGGTTTTCAAAATGCCGAGGACAGCGGCGATCATTTCCACCGAGCGTTCCACGCACACGCCGAGCAGCATCCTGGGTCCGGCACCGAGCGAGCGCAGGTGTTGCGCGATCTGGTTCGCACGGCGATCAAGTTCACGATACGTCACGCTCTGCTGCTCAAATTCCACGGCGATGGAATCCGGCGTGCGGTTCACCTGCTCCCCGAAAAGCGCGTGAACCGTCGCCGTGTCCGCGCACGGAATGGGGGGCGCATTCCACTCGACGAGGAGCTTTCTTTTTTCCGCTGCTGCAACGATGGGGATCCCGCGGATATTGCGCTGCGGAGCCCGGACAATCTCATTCAGCAGATGCACGAAATTCAGTGCCATGCGGTCAATCGTCTCCCGATTAAACAGCTCAGTGCAGAATTGGAATTGTCCCAAAAATCTACCGTCACTTTCCTCGAAAAGATGCAGTGCGAGATCGAATTGTGCGAAGCGCACCTCGAAGTCAAACCTGCTCACGGACAGCTCGCCGATCCTCGCAGGCACGGGCGGGAGGACTTGCAGGAGGACTTGGAAAACCGGGTTGCGGCTAGGATCGCGATCCGTCCTGAGAGCTTTCACCACGGCCTCAAACGGCACTTCGCTATTCGTGAGCGCATCTAGTGCGGTGTCCTTGCAACGGTGCAGCAGCCCGATGAAGGATGGATCGCCCGAGAGGTCGCAGCGCAGTGCGGTGACATTGAGAAAATTCCCGATAATGCCCTCGAATTCTGCGAGCGGGCGGCTGGCAACGGGGGTGCCGATGATGACTTCGGCAGCCTTTGAATATCGCGCGAGAAGAAGCTGGAACGCCGCAAGGATCGTGATGAAAAAGGTGCATCTCTCCGCCGCGCCGATCGCGGCCAGCGAGTGGGCCAGGGGACTCGGAATTTCAAAGCTGACGGTCGATCCGCTGAACGACTGACGCCGTGGTCGCGGCTTGTCCGTCGCGAGTTCCAATGCTGGCAGCGGGCCGTGCAACGTGCGTTTCCAATACTCCAACTGCGCAGCGTGCCGCCCGGTGGAAAGCGCGTGATTTTGCCAGGCGGCAAAGTCGGTGTATTGCGCGGGTAGCTGCGGCAGGCGGGCGGCCGACCGCGTGAGTGTCGCGCGATAGGCCGCGTCCAGTTCGTCGAACATCAGCTTCAGCGAGAGACCGTCCGCGATGATGTGATGGACGGTGATGAGCAGCACATGATCGCCCATGCCGAGCCGGAGCACTGCGACGCGAACGAGCGGGAGACTGCGGAGATCGAACGGCCTGACGGCTTCATCGGCTGCGAGCGTGCGTGCCGTATTTTCGCATGTCCCGGCGGGCAGGTGGCTGAAGTCGGTGATCCCGATTTCAATCCTGCACTCGGGATGAATCTCTTGCACGGGATCGCCGTCGCACTCGCGAAATGTCGTCCGCCAGGATTCATGACGGCTGATGATGAGATTGAAGCTTTCCTCAAGCGCGCGGATATCAAGATCACCGGCGATGCGGTATGCGACCGGAATGTTGCATGAGGGGTTGCCGGGGAGCATCTGATCCAGGATCCACATCTGATGCTGCGCCGGGGAGAGCGGGGCGGGCTGTCCGTCCGTCCGTTTCGGAATCCGGTGCGATGCGGCCCCCGGTGTGCCCGCACGCCTGAGACGGAGTTCGAGCAGCCGCTGCCTTTCCGCAGAGAGGGGGGCCTGATTATCCATGGCGTTGCTGCTGTCGGCGGACACGGTGGGTGGTGCGATCACTCATGCGCCTGCGCTTCGTTTGCGATGAGTTCGCGGACCTTGTCGTCCGTCAGGTTCCCGATGTCCTGCAGGATTTTCTCCCGGATGAATGCACCAAGCGCCGTGATCGTGGGTGCCTCAAAAAAATCGCGGAGGGAAATATCCACGCGATACATCGAGCGAAGCCTCGCAACGGCCTGCATCGCCAGCAGGGAGTGTCCGCCCAGATCAAAGAAACTCTCCTCCCGGCCGATGTCTGTGATGCCGAGCACGGCGGTCCACGTCTTTGCGATCACATCCTCCAGATCATCCTCGGGGAGCCGCTGAAGTTCGGGCGCATGCGGCGCGAAATCCGTCGCCGGGGCTTCGCGGAGGAGCGCATTCAAATCCTGCGGACTCACGATCACCTGCGGCAAATCCGAATCGAGCGCGCGGTGAAATACTTCCAGCCCATCCTTCGTCGAGATTGCCTTGGCGAGCGCCTCCTCCTTCCACTGCTGCATTCCCGGTGCCGGCTCCATTTCCGCGAGGATGCCGACTTCACGCCATCCCGGCCAATTGATCGTCAGCGTGCGCGGTCCGCTCTTGCGGCTGACGGATTGGCTGAACGCATCGAGACAGGCATTCGCCGCGCTGTAATCAATCTGCCCGCGAGGCCCGAGCACGGAGGCGGTGGATGAAAAGAGAACGAGAAAATCCGAGCCCGCATTCTGCGACAGCGCGTGCAGCACCTCGCACCCGCGGAGCTTTGGGGAAAGCACCGCTTCCGCGATTTCCCGGGTCTTACCTTCGATGAGGCCATCGTGGATCACTCCCGCCGCATGGATCACGCCGTGGATCGCGCCGTGCCGGTGCAACGTCTCCGCAAAGACCTGCTGCATCCGTTCC
>JAYVRQ010000715.1:0-3164 GCA_043776145.1 Chthoniobacteraceae bacterium | reverse complement strand
CGATCCGCTTTTCGCACGTCGCGCCGCTGCGTGGTTTTGCCCATGTGCGAAAAGCGGGTGCGGGCGGGCCGGGTGCGTTCCTCTTTTGTGCGGCGCTGGCGTGCCTCATCGTCGCGCTTGCCAGACCGCGGCTCGGGAAAACGCAAGACACGATCGAGTCGAGCGGCGTGGACATCGTGCTCGAGCTCGACGTCTCCGGATCGATGCTCGCAGAGGATTTCAAACTCGGAAACGACCGCGCGAGCCGCATCGAAGTCGTGAAGGACGTGACGAAACGCTTCATCGAGGGCCGTCCGAATGACCGCATCGGGATCATCGCATTTGCCGGTCGCCCGTATCTCGTCAGCCCGCTCACGCTCGACCACGACTGGCTGCTGAAAAATCTGGAGCGCCTGCGCGTCGGTCTCGTGGAGGACGGCACCTCCATCGGCTCGGCGCTGGCGAGCGCGGCAAATCGGCTGAAGGGCAAGCAGTCGAAGAGTAAAATCATCGTGCTGCTGACGGACGGCGACGAGAACATCACCACCATCCCGCCCGCGACTGCCGCGGAGGCGGCGAAGACGCTCGGTGTAAAAATTTACACCATCGCAGCAGGAACCAATGGCACTGCGCCCTATCCCGCAGGCCGTGATTTTTTCGGCAACAAGGTGTATCGCAACATCCAGGTGAGCGTGGACGAGGGGCAACTCCGCAAGGTTGCGGAAATCGGTGGCGGCAAGTTCTTCGTCGCGATGGACACGAATTCTCTGAACAACATTTTTTCCGAAATCGACAAGCTGGAGAAGACCGAGGTGAAGCTGCAGCGGAAGACGGATTGGACGGACATTTTCCAGTGGTTTATCGGCGCAGGTGCGGTGCTCGCGGCGCTGCATGCGATGCTCTCGCAGACACTCTGGAGGACTGTGCCATGAGCGAACTGCACTTCGCGCACCCGCATTTCCTATGGGCGCTGGCAGCCGTGCCGTTTCTCGCCGTACTGATTTTTCATGCGGAGAAAATGCGCCGCGTCGCGCTCGACCGGCTCATCGCAGCGCGGCTCCAGCCTCGTCTTGCGAGCAGTGTGAGCGTTGCGCGTCGGCGTGGCGGGTTTGCGCTGTTGCTGCTCGGGATCGCGCTGAGCATCGTCGCGCTGGCGCGACCGCAATGGGGCTTCACATGGGAGCAGAAAAGGCAGAGCGGGCGTGACGTCATCATCGCGATCGACACTTCAAAATCCATGCTGGCTACGGACCTTCAGCCGAACCGGCTCACGCGCGCGAAGCTCGCCGCCGAGGATCTGCTGAATCAACTCGGAGGGGATCGCGTGGGGCTGCTGGCATTCGCGGGATCGTCATTTTTACAGGCACCGCTCACGTCGGATTTCAGCGCGGTGCGCGAGACTTTGCAGGAGCTCGACACGGACATCATCCCGCGCGGAGGGACGAATCTCTCTGACGCGATCAAGGCGGCGGATGAGGCGTTCGGCAAAGGTGAAGGCGAGAGTCGCGCGCTGATCCTCTTTTCCGATGGCGAGGAGTTGGAGGCGGACGCGGTCGTGTCCGCGCGGGAGAGCAAGGAGCGCTTCCACATTTTCACCGTCGGCCTCGGCTCGCCGGATGGCTCGCTGATTCCCGTGAGCGATGGCAAGAGCGGCGGCACGGAATTCCTCAAGGATGATCAGGGCCAGTACGTGAAGTCGAAGCTCGATGAGAAGCGGATGCGGGAAGTTGCGGAAGCGGGCGGGGGCTTCTACGTTCTGCTCCGAAACGGCCCGGCGGAGATGCAGCAGATCGTCCGCGACGGCCTCGGCAAAATGAAAGAACAAGAAACCGAATCACGATTTACGAAGGTGCCTGTCGAGCGCTTCCAGTGGCCGCTCGGCGGTGCGCTGGTGTGCATGGTTGCGGCATTGCTGCTCGGTGAGCGACGCAGGCAGGGAAAACTGCTCGCCGTGAAAGTAGCAGCGGCGCTGGTGCTTTTTGCCACGCCCGCGGATGCGCGGCAGGCGGGCATCGAGAAATATGAGGCGAAGGATTACCAGGGTTCGCTCGGGGAATTTGACGGCGAACTGAAGAAGCGGGACGTCGCCGAGTTGCATTTCAATGCGGGCAGCGCGGCGTATGAAATCGGGGATTACGCGCGTGCGGCGGAGTCATTCAGCCGTGCTCTCGGCACCGCGACGCCGGAGTTGAAAGACCGAGCGGCCTACAATCTCGCGAACACACTCGCGCGACGCGGGGTGAAGCATGAGAAAAAGGAGGACAAGCTCGGCGACCTGAAGGACGCGGTGAAACAATACGACGAGGTGCTGAAATCCGACTCGAAGCACGAGGACGCAAAGCACAACCGTGAGCTCGTGGCGAAGCTCATCGCCGACCTTGAGAAAGAGGAGCAGCAGGAAAAGAAGGATGAGCAGGATCAGAAAAAAGACGACAAGAAGGACGACCAGAAAAAGGATCAGAAGGACAAGCAGGACTCTTCACAGGGAGGCAAGGAAGAGAAAGATGACCAGCAGAAGCAGCAGCCGGATGCCTCGAAGAAGGACGGCGACGGCAAGGATCAGAAGGACGACAAACAGCAGGACAAATCGAAAGACGGCGGCAAGGAAGACCAGCAGAAGGAAGGTCAGAACAAAAAGGATTCCTCGCAGCAAAAACAGGACGGCGACAAGCAGGACGGAAAAGATGGCTCCGGGGACAAGAAGGATGCGCAGCGGCAAAACCCGGATGACAAGCAGGGCGACAAACCGCAGCCGCAGCCGAAGGAGGAAGGTGACGAAAAGCAAAAGACCGGCGAGGTGAAGGCCGCAAATCCAGCCGAGCAGGATCCGAACAAGCAGGATCCCGCCGCTGAGGCTGCCGAAGCAGCGCAGGCTGCCCAGGAAGGCCGGATGACGGAGAAGGACGCCGTGCAAATTTTGGAAGCGCAGAAACGCGTGGATCGGCGGGTGCGCCTCATCGATCCAAAGACGGAGCCGCAGAAGAACCCGAACAAGCCTTTCAAAAACTGGTAGCCCGCATGATGCCGCGCCGCATTTTTCTCCGACTGAAAATCCGCCTCTCAGTGCTTTTCGCGCTGCTGCTGCCGCTATGGGTGGCCGGCGCGGAGCCGAAAGTGCGCGGGACGCTTTCCACGAATTCCGCGAGCGTGGGCGAGGTCGTGGAGTATGAGCTGATCATCGAGGG
>JAYVRQ010000714.1:0-10848 GCA_043776145.1 Chthoniobacteraceae bacterium | reverse complement strand
GCGCAGGTCGGCGCGGGTGCCGATGCCCTGCAGCCAGCGCCAGTGGCCGAGCACGGGCACGGGGAAGTCGCTGCCGTGGACGAGGCGCGGGGCGAGTTTTTCGCCGAGGCATTCGCGGACGTGGCGACCGCGGAGCGGGACGTTGAAGGCGCTGGTGTCGGCGTAAAGATTCGGGTGCTCGGCGAACATGTCGGCGAGGATGAAAAAATATTCGGGATCGAAGAGGCCGCTCTTCGTGGCGCAGTGCGCGGCGATCACGTTCACGCCGCATTCGAGCGGCAGCCGCAGCACGCGCGGGTCGGCGTATTTCGGCTCGATGACGGGGACGGTGTGCTCGCCGCCGGTGTGCGCGAGCAGCGGGAGTCCCGCGTCCGCCATGCGCTGCCAAAAGCGCCGGTAGCGCGCGTCGTTGCAGTCGATGTTGTGGCAGTTCGGCAGGCACTTCATCGCCACCGCACCGGCTTCCAGACAGCGTTCCAGTTCATCCAGCGCATCGGGCCGCGCGGGATGGATCGAGCACGCGGGGAGGAATTCGGGATGCTCGCGCGCCACTTTGAAGACGTATTCGTTTGGCACGTAAAAGGAGCCGAAGCCTTCCATCTTTTTTCCATCGGGGAAATAAACCTCGTCCTGCGCTAGCAGCATCGCCGCGCTCAGCGACGATTCGCGCACGAGCTGCGCGAGATGGGTGACGTAGGTTTCATCCCACGCCGGATCGTCGAAGCTCACGGGCATCCCGATGTGGCTGGCCATCCAGGCGGCAAGCGGCTTCCGCGTCCACGCGAGGCGCAGTCAGCAGCCCGAGCCGCGCAGGCCGTTGCCGACGAGGTGAACGTGCATGTCGATGGGAGCGAGCGTGGTGGATGGCATGGGACGAAAAAACTGCCGCAAGCGGAATCGTGTGAAAATAACGAAATCGGTTTTCACCGCGGCCGCTGCATCCAATCGCCGCGAGCGCCCGTCTAACTCCCGTGTTCGCCGCTTGCCATTCCTATCCCTGCGCCGTTATGCAGACCGGCTGTGAAATCGCCGCCAGTTTCCATGACCGGACCGCGCCCGAAAGCCGCGGTGCTGCGCGCATGAGCACGGCGACCGAATCCGACCGCCAGCGCGACGTGGAATTGCTCGCGCGGATCGCGCAGGGCGACGAGCAGGCGTTCGCGCAATTTTACCGCCGCAGCGCCGACGGGCTTTACGGTCTCGCTTTGAAAATGATGAACGATCCGGGCGAGGCCGAGGATGTTTTGCAGGACGGATTTTCCTATATGTGGCGCAAGGCCGCGACTTACGATCCGGCGCGCAGCAGCCCGTTCACCTGGGCGGTGATGATCGTGCGCAACAAGGCCATCGACCGCCTGCGGACGCGGCAGCGGCAGGCGCGCATCGTCGAAAAAGCCACGGTGAATTTTCTGCATTTCACGGACAGCGACGACGCCTCCTCGCGCGAGCCCGAGCGGCGCGAAGACTGCGCGCAGGTGCGCGCGGCGCTGGCGGAAATTCCGGGCGATCAAAAGCAGGTGGTCGAGATGGCTTTCTTCGGCGGGCTCACGCACGAGCAAATCGCGCAGCAGCTCGACGCGCCGCTCGGCACGATCAAGGCGCGCATCCGGCGCGGACTGATGCGGATGCGGGATTGCCTGAAAGGGGGACGCGCATGATCGACGAGACGCAACAGGATCAGGCCGCGCTGCACGCGCTCGGGCTGCTCGAAGGCGACGAGGCGGCGGCCTTCCGCGCGGCGCTCGCGCAGGAGCCGGAGATGCAGGCGATCGCCGATGAATTCGCCGGGAGCGCCGCGGCCCTCGTCCACGCTTTACCCGCGACGAAAGCCCCGCCGGAAATCCTCCCGCGTCTGCTCGCGCAAATCCGCGCGGAGCGAGAGCCCGCGCCGCGCGTTCACGCGACCGTTCCGCAAACGAACTGGCAGCCGCTCGCACTCGCCGCCGGCATTTTCATTGCCGCCACGGTCGGATTTTTTGCGGGAACAAAAATCGAGGGGGTGAGGTTGCGGCAGCAGAACAGCAGGCTCTTGGCAGAAGTCGCGCAAAAGGAATCCGAACGGCAGCGTCTGGATTCGCTGGCTTCGGCGTTGAAGGGCGAGCGCGGCGTTCTTGAAAAACGCATCGACGATTTGCGGCAGCGGGACGCGTTCTCGCAGTTGCGCATCGCCACGATGAAATCGCAACTGCGCGCCTACGCGAAGGTCGTCGCCGTCGCGGTGTGGGACGCGGGCGCGCAGCAGGGCGTCGTGCGATTCGACAACCTGCCGCAGGCGGCGGCGGGGAAGGATTATCAAATGTGGGTCATCGACCCGCGCAATCCCAAGCCGGTGAGCGCGGGCGTCTTCAGCGCGGGGACTGGCGGGGTGATTGATGTGAAATTCAAGCCCGATCAGCCGGTCGCACTCGCGGACAAATTCGCCGTCAGCGTCGAACAAAAGGGCGGCACGTCCGGGCTGCCGACGACCGTTGTCTTGATGAGCAACTGATTCACTCCGCGCCGCGCAAAGCAGCCGGGATGAATTCGCGCGGAGCCTGCATCAACACCGGATGCGCTCGCGGATCAAGCCAGCGTTGCAGCGCCGCGATGTCTCGTGCGGGCATGGCCGTGCAGCCCGCGCCACCGCGACCACGGCCGCGCCAGACGTGCAGAAAAATGCACGAACCCGCGCCGGGCTGGCACTGCGGATTGTGTGCGACGACCACGCCGAAGCGATAGTCCTCCCCATCGAGCAGCATGTTCTCGGACGAATGCCAGTCGGCGTCCGCGATCCGCGCGCGATCCACGATGCGATTGTAGTAGCGCGAGCGCGGATCATCGACGGCCTCGACGCCGCGCCGCGCGCGGACGTACGGCAGTTTCACACCTGCTGGTTTTTCATCGTAGCCAAAGGCCGACGGGAGCCGGAAGACACCCGCCGGAGCCTTCCCATCGCCCTCGATCTTGCGTGGCCCGCCGCGCGGCGTCGCGTGCAAACCAAGGCCCCAGGCCATTCCCGCGCGACCCACGTTGATGGGCACCCCCGCGCCGACCGCGCGCCACGGCTCCGCGGCATCGTCGCGCGCAAAACGCCGCAGCGTTCCCGAAACGCGATCCCATCCGTCCGTCGTGACGACGACGAGTTGCCGCGAGTCCGCAGGCGCGGCGAGTTCGCGCGCGGAAAGCGGCGCGGTGAAGGTGAGGAAAATCAACAGGAGCAAACGCACGCCGCGAGCGAAGCAGAACGGCGGGCGAATTGCAGGAAAAGTTGCTTGCGCGGGCAAGCGCGGCTGCTACACGTTCCCGCTCGCAAAGCTCGGGTGGTGAAATGGCAGACACGTACGTTTGAGGGGCGTATGCCGTAAGGCGTGGGGGTTCAAGTCCCCCCCCGAGCACTCCGCGATTTTCTCGCACCTTGCCCCGGCGGAATCGCGGGTTTATTTCTCCAACCATGATCCGCGTTCGTGTGCCTCCAATGTCCGTCGAACACTATCACCGGATGTTTGAACTCGGGATGATCGAGGAAAACGCGGAACTCATCCGCGGCGTGGTCATTGAAAAAATGCCCAAATCCCCACTGCACTCATCCATCGTCGTTTTGTTGTCCCGCTTTTTTCTGAACAAACTTCCGCCGGGCTGGCATTCGCGCGCGGAACAGCCGCTCACCTTCGACGATTCGGAGCCCGAGCCAGACCTCGCCGTGGTGCGTGGGACGGAAAGCGATTTCTTCGACGGGCATCCGATGGTGGCGGATTTGATTGTCGAAGTTTCCATCAGCACCGAGCATCTGGATCGCGCAAAGCTGGCGATCTACGCGGAGGCTGGAGTGCGCGAATGCTGGCTCCTGCTGGCCGAGGAGCGCGTCATCGAGCGGCACACCGATCCGCAGGGCACGACCTACCGGCGGATGGAGCGCGCGACTTTTCCCGCGACTCTGGAAAGCACCGTCTTCCCCGGATTGTCGCTGCCGCCGGTGGGATTGTTTCCGCTTTGATCCCGTCGCAGCGGCGCGCTTTTTTGTCGAAAGTTTCCCGCGCGCGCGCTTGATTCCGCGTCCCATGTTTCGCTTCATTCGGACGCTCCTGCTGGTCGCCATCTTTGCGGCATTCACCGCCGCCGGGCTCCTGCTCTGGCTTTCGCCCGATCCGCTGTACACGGCGCAGGAATGGATGGCGCTCGGGCGTTACCACGAGTTCGACGCGGCGATCCGCGAGGTGGCGGAAAAGCAGGGTGTGGAGCCCGAATTGGTGAAGGCGATCGTGTGGCGCGAGAGCGCATTTTCCGCGGATAAAATCGGGACGAGCGGCGAGCGCGGACTGATGCAGGTCGGTGAGGCGGCAGGCGGCGATTGGGCCAAGTCGGAGAAGTTGGAGACTTTTGTGCCGACCGATCTTTTCGATTCGCGGATGAATCTCGAAGCCGGCGCGTGGTACCTTCGGCGTGCGCTCGATCATTGGAAAAGCAAGGAGTCGCCGCTGCCCTTCGCGCTCGCCGAATACAACGCCGGGCGCACACGCGTGGACCGATGGATCGCCGCGACGAGCATGGCCGGGCAGGCGAATGCGGACGATTTGCTCGGCGCGATCGAGTTCCCGACAACGCGGCGCTACATCGACGAAGTGACGAGGCGCGCGCAGTTTTACCGCGACCGCGGGCGGCTGTAGCGAGGCGACTGCGGAACACGACGACGCGCAAAAAAGCTGTCATTTCGACCGAAGCGGAGGCGGGCCACTACGCTCCGCCCACTGGCCCGCCTCCGCTTCGGTCGAAATGACAGGTTTTTTTGGTGGGCTTGCGCTGCTGGCGGAAAGTCTCTCCCTTGGCTTTTGTCCGCTGGTGGATTAACAGCCCAACACCCATTTCGCCGCTCCCATGAAGTCCATCCTGCTCCCATTTTTCATCGCCGTGCTCCCGCTTTCCGCCGCGGCAAATGCGTTGAACACCGACATGGCAAAAGCGCCGGTACACGAGGCTCTTCCCGACGGGGTGCAGGTCGCCAGTCTCGACGTGCAGCCGGCGAAAATCGTGCTCGCTGGGAAATACGAAGCCGCGCAAATCGTCATCACCGCGAGGCTCGCGTCTGGCGAGGCGGTGGACGTCACGCGGATGGCAAAGGTGACGCTCGGCGGGGATGTCGCCGAGGTTTCGCCGGGCGGACAGGTGAAGCCGCTGAAAAATGGCGCGGGCAATTTGCAAATCGAGATCGGCGGACAGACCGCGACGGTTCCCGTCGAAGTCGCCGCGATGGCCGACGTGCAGCCGGTCGATTTCATCCGCGATGTGAATCCAGTGATGACCAAGCTGGGATGCAACGCGGGGACGTGCCACGGCGCCAAGGACGGCAAGTTCGGCTTCAAACTTTCGCTGCGCGGATACGATCCGATTTTCGACGTGCGCGCGCTGAAGGACGATCTCGCCGGACGCCGCCTGAACACGGCATCGCCGGACGATTCGCTGATGCTTTTGAAAGCGACCGCAGGCGTGCCGCACGAAGGCGGGCAGCGGACGAAGATCGGCGACAAGTATTATGAAATGCTGCGCGCGTGGATCGCCGCCGATGCGAAGCTCGATCTGCAAGCGCCGCGCGTGGCGAAGATCGAAGTCTCCCCGCGCGATCCGGTCGTGCAGCAAATCGGCGCGCACCAGCAGGTGCGCGTGGTCGCGACTTTCACGGATGGAAAAACGCGCGACGTGACCGCCGAGGCTTTTCTCGACAGCGGGAACACGGATGTCGCGAAGACCGACGGCGGCGGGCTCGTGGAGACGCTGCGCCGCGGCGAGGCTCCGCTGCTCGCGCGCTACGAGGGCAACTACGCCGCGACGACGCTGACCGTGATGGGCGACCGCACGGGCTTCACCTGGAACGAGCCGGAAACATGGAGCCGCATCGACGAACTCGTCGCGGCGAAATGGCAGCGGATGAAAATCCAGCCGTCCGAATTGTGCAGCGACGCCGATTTTCTGCGCCGCGTTTTTCTCGACCTCACGGGAAGGCCACCGTCTGCGGAAGACGTGCGCGCTTTTCTCGCGGACACAAAACCCGCGCGCGAGAAGCGGCCTGCGATCGTCGAGAAGCTGATCGGTGCGTCGGAATTCATCGACCACTGGACGAACAAGTGGGCGGATCTTTTGCAGCTCAACTCGAAGTTCCTCGGCGGGCAGGGCGTGCAGCTTTTCCGCGACTGGATTCGCAAGGAGGTCGAAGCGAACACGCCGTACGATCAGTTCGTGCGGAAGATTCTGACCGCGTCCGGCTCGAACAAGGAGAACCCCGCCGCGAGCTACTGGAAAATTTTGCGCGAGCCGGCGGAGGCGATGGAAAACACGACGCATCTTTTTCTCGCCACGCGCTTCAACTGCAACAAGTGCCACGATCATCCCTTCGAGCGATGGACGCAGGATCAGTATTACCATCTCGGCGCATTTTTTTCGCAGGTGAAGCTGGATGCCGACCCGTCCATCGGCGCGGCGAAACTCGAAGGCACCGCGGTCGAAAAAGCGCGTCCGCTTTTTGAAATCGTGAAGGATGCGGACGCAGGTGAGATGACGCATCTGCGCACGAACAAAGTCGCGGAACCCTCGTTCCCCTTTGAGGCGAAATCCGAGCAAAAAGGCGCGCGCCGCGAGCAACTCGCCGCGTGGATCACCAGCGCGGACAACCGCTACTTTGCATCGAGCTATGTGAACCGGCTCTGGGGCTACCTGCTTGGCGCGGGAATCATCGAGCCGATCGACGACATCCGCGCCGGGAACCCGCCGACGAATCCCGAGCTGCTCGACTTTTTGACGAAGGAATTCACCGGCCACGGATTCGATGTGCGGCATGTGCTGCGGCTCATCTGCAACTCGCGGACGTATCAACTTTCCATCGCCGCGAACCAGTGGAACGAGGACGACAAAACGAACTATTCGCACGCCCTCGCGCGGCGGCTGCCCGCGGAAGTGCTTTACGATTCCGTGATGAAAGTCACCGGCTCCGCGCCGCGCCTGCCCGGCGGTTTGCAGGCGGGACAACTGCCCGATTCGGCGACCGATTTGCCGAGCGGCTTCCTTGCAAATCTCGGACGGCCCGCGCGTGAAAGCTCGTGTGAATGCGAGCGCAGCAACGATTTGCGACTGGGCAGCGTCATGGCTCTGCTGAGCGGCCCGGCGGTCGCGGATGCCATCGGCGATGCAGGGAACGCTCTCGTCAAACTCGCCGCCGAACTGGACGAGCGGAAACTCATCGACGAGCTTTTTCATCGAGTCCTCAATCGCCCGCCGACGGATGCGGAAGTCGCGAAGGTGCAGGAAGCGTGGGGCTTCATCGACCGCGATCACGCCGCCGTGATGGCCACATGGGATGCGAAGGAAAAAGAGCAGGCGCCGCTCATCGTGAAAGCGGAGGCTGATCGCACGGCGGCCATCGCCGCGGCGAAAAATGAACTCGCGCGGTACGAAGCCGAAGCCGCGCCGAAGATCGCCGAGGCGGCGAAAAAGCGCGTCGCTGATCTCGCGGCCGCCGAGCAGGCGGCGAAGGACTACGTCGAAAAGAATCTCGCCGCTGCACAGGCGACGTTCGAGGCGACGGTGCCTGCGGCGCGGACTTACACCGGCTGGGTCCCGCTTGAGGCGGCGGAATTCCGCGCGACCAATGGCGTCGAACTCGCGAAGCAGCCCGACGGTTCGATCAAGGCCGGCGGCGCGCGTCCGAAGAACACCGAATACGTTATCAAGGCCGACACCAAAATCGCCGGGATCACGGGCATTCTTCTCGAAGTCCTGCCCGTGCCGGACGAGGCAGCTTTTGGTCCGGGCCGCTTTAGTGACGGCAATTTCGTGCTTGGCGAATTCGATGTAAAATCCGGCGACTTCGGCGCGCCGTCCGGGGCGAATCCGGTGAAGCTCAAAGCCGCAATCGCAGACTTCAGCCAGGTGAATTTTGAAATCACAAAAGCCATCGACGGCAAAAAAGGCGACGGCAACAACGGCTGGGCGATCAGCAATCAATTCGGCATCCCGCACTACGCCGCCTTCCAACTCGAAAAGCCGCTCGGCGATGAAAAAGGCGTGCGCCTTCGCATCGAAATGAACCAGCCGCGCGACGGGGCTTTCGAGATTGCGCGGTTCCGCATCTGGATCACCACCAGCGCTACGCCGCTGCACATCGGCCTTCCTTTACCCGTCGCCGAAGCCTTGAAAAAACCAGCCTCCGCGCGCGGCAAGGAAGAGCAGGCCGCCATCGCCGCCTACTGGAACGAGAACGATCCCGAACTGCGCAAGCGCCGCCTTGTCGCGGGCAAAAGCGCGTTCCCGCTTCCGACCGATCCCGGCATCCTCGAACGTCGCACGGCCATCGCGAAAGCCGAGGAGCCGATTCGCTTCGACCCGCGCTTGGTGCAGATGCGGCAGGACATTGAGCAATCCAAGGCGCAAGCCGCGAACAAACGTCTCACGGGCATTCAGGATCTGACGTGGGCGCTGGTGAATACGCCCGCGTTTTTGTTCAATCACTAGGAACGCGGGCAGCAGGCGCGGGTGTGGACCGGCTGAAGCCGGAACTCCAAACAAACCGCCTGAAGGCGGGACTCTGAACGGCGTAGTCCGCGCGCCTTACGCGATGCGGATCGGCTGCGTCTTCGCCTTTGGATTTAACTCGTGGGGAACCGTCCCGACGATGCGCGGCTCGAGCCCGAGTTTGCGGAAGACGCTGCGGACTTCCTGAATCGTCATCGTGGGCTCCTCGAAGTCCAGATACACGATGTCGTGATTGCTATCGACCTTGTAGCGCAGGCCGGGCACGGCCTCGAACTCGTGGTCGAGTTCCAGGATTTTTTCCAAATTGCGGATGCCTGCGGCGTAAACCTCTAGTTCGATCATAAATTTACTTTGTAACGACGGAAGCATTGTAAAACTCGCCGGTCGGCATTGGCAAATGGTTATTTCGCCACAAGGGGAAAACAGGCGGAAAAATTCCCGCTTCTTCTTACTGCCGCAGCTTCGCCACGCCGCTTTCGATGATCTTCCCGACGAAGCTCGTGTCGTATTTCCCACGGATGAAATCCGGGTCGCGCATGATCGCCTCCTGAAACGGAATCGTCGTCTTGATGCCGCGGATGATGTATTCGCCGAGCGCGCGGCGCATCCGGTCGAGCGCGTTTTGCCGTGAGGTGCCCATGCAGATGATTTTCGCGATCATCGAGTCGTAATACGGCGGCACGGTGTAGCCGGTGTAGGCATGCGAGTCGATGCGGACGCCGCGACCGCCGGGGGCGTAGTAGAGTTCGATGCGGCCGGGGCTCGGTTGGAAATTGTTGAACGGATCCTCGGCGTTCACGCGGCATTCGATGGCGTGATATTTTAACTCGGCCTTGCGCACGTAATGCGAAAGCGGCAGCCCCGCGGCGACCTTGATCTGCTCCTTCACGAGGTCGATGCCGTACGCCTCCTCGGTGATCGTGTGCTCGACCTGGATGCGCGTGTTCATCTCCATGAAATAGTAGTTTCCCTTGTCATCGACGAGGTACTCGATGGTGCCCGCGCCGATGTAGCCGACGGATTTTGCGAGCTTCACGGAGGCGTCGCCCATCTTCGCGCGCAGCTTGGCCGTCATCAGCGGCGACGGGCATTCCTCGATGATTTTTTGATTCCGCCGCTGCATCGAGCAGTCGCGCTCGCCGATGTGGACGGTGGTGCCCTGCGAGTCGGCCATGATTTGAAATTCAATGTGATGCGGGTTCTCGATGAGCTTTTCGATATAGACGCCGGCGTTGCCGAAGGCTTTTTCCGCCTCCATGCGCGCGCCGTGAAATCCCTGCACGAGCGACACGTCGTTGTGCGCGGCGCGCATTCCTTTTCCACCGCCGCCGGCGACGGCTTTAATCATCACCGGGTAGCCGATTTTCTTCGCGACCTTCAGCGCCTCCTGCTCGGTCTCGACGAGTCCATCCGAGCCGGGCGTGACCGGGACACCGGCTTTGCGGGCGGTGGCGCGCGCGATGTTTTTGTCGCCCATCGCGCGGATCGCCGAGGGCGGCGGGCCGATGAACTTGATATTGCAACTCGCGCACACGTCCGCGAAATGCGCGTTCTCGGCGAGGAAGCCGTAGCCCGGATGAATGGCATCCACGTCGCCGATTTCCGCGGCGGAAATGATGCGGTCGATCTTGAGATAAGACTGCGAACTCGCCGCCGGGCCGATGCAGATCGCCTCGTCAGCGAGCTGGACGTGGAGCGAATCCACATCGACATCGGAATACACGGCGAGCGTGTTGATGCCGAGTTCCTTGCAGGCGCGGATGACGCGCAGGGCGATTTCGCCGCGGTTGGCGATCAGGACTTTTTTGAACATCGCGGCCTAGATTCCAAAGGCCGCTTTCGCTGCCGCGTGAAACGATTGCTCGGATTCGACGACCTGTTCGTCCGCTTCGAGCAGCCGCAGCAGGACGCCGAGCGCGAAGGTCTTCGCGTCCTCGTTTTCCAGCCGCACGGAAAGTGCCGCGAGAAATTCACGCGTGCCCGCCTCGGTCTCGCTGGCCTTGCGCACGCGCGCCGTCGCGAGTTCGGAGTATTCCGCGGGATCCTGATACGATTCCCAGCCGAGGCCGGAGACGATTTCGTAGATGCGCTCGTTTTCGGAAAGCTTCAGCGCGCCGTCCGCATACATGCCGAGCAGCAGGAAATCGAAGACCGCCTCGCGCTGCGGCTGTGTGAGCGTTGGGATGGGTGTCGGCTCGCTCATGGCGCTGGTTTGAGCCGGAAGAGCACCTGCCCGTACTGCACGGGCTTCCCGTTTTCGGCGACGATTTCCGCGATCACTCCGCGCGTCTCGGCTTTGATTTCGTTCATCACTTTCATCGCCTCCATCAGACAGACGACGGTGTCCTCCGA
>JAYVRQ010000713.1:0-10849 GCA_043776145.1 Chthoniobacteraceae bacterium | reverse complement strand
CCGATGAATTCGCCGTCTGTCGTTTCGGCGATTTCCTCCTTCAGATTTTCGATGCGGATTTCGCTGTCCACGTCGGCGAGGCCGAGCGGGTCGGCGTCGTCATCCGGCGGAACCCACTCGGGCAACCCCGCCGGCGGCTCGGGGAGGAAGCGGTCGCGATCGTGCGGCGGCTTTTCGCGGGGCGGGATGGCTTCTTCGGGAAATTCGCGCGCCCAGCGCAGCCGCTCATCTGCATCCGCGTAGAAGCGCAGCCAGGTTTGGTTGCCTTCGCTGCTTCCGCTGCTGCTGTCGGACACATCCACGCGATGATTCGTCTCGGCCGCGGGCGGGCAATCCGCGCACGTTTCATTGAGGAAAGAGTCGAGCCAGCGGTAGAGCGCGCGGTCGTCGAGATGATTGGTGTCGTGCAGAAAAATGCGCCGCCCGGCCAGCGCGTAGATCAGCTCCCAGAGCCGTCCGCGGAGTTCCGCATCGCCAATGGCATCGGGTGCGGGCGGCGTGAATCCTTCGCGCACGAGGATCGCGCGCGCGGGCATCCACTCCGCGTCTTCCATTGGGTCGAAAACATCGAACTTGTCCACCTCGCCGTCATCGCGCTTCCATTCCTCGCCCTCGTCGTCGCGCGCAAATTCACTGCCGTCCCCGCTTTCCACTTCATACTCCACCGGCCCGAAAACTTTTTCCATCCATTCGATGTATTCCCGCCCGCTCGCCTCGCGGCTCGCGCGATATTCCTCGTCGGAGAAGGTCCACGCGGGCGCGGAAATGTTCAGTGCGAAATCCGCCGTCTGCACGACGAGGCGCCCGTTCGCTTCGCTGAACCATTCGAGGTAGAGCGCATTCGCCCAGTGCCACGGCGCGTTCTTCATGCGGATGAATTCCTCGATCGGCACGTCGGGCACTTTGAGTTTTTGCGAAGCGGTGATGTCGCCCACCCATCCGTGCTGCATCGCCGAGGGCGGGTCGTCCGGCGTCGGCTGGGGCTTGGAATTTTCAAAAGTGAGCAGGCATCCGGCGAGGTCGGGCGCGCAGTCGCCTCGCAGATCGAGCACGAGCGGCGCTTCGACGCCCGCGAGCCAGATGCGGCCGGTGACGCGGCCGCGCGCGCGATTGTCGATTTCGCCGCGGAGGATGTGTTCGTGGAAGCGCCAGGCCATGCGGAAAGGGGAGCGAAATTTCCCCGCGCACGCAACGCCGCAGATGCGGAAACCGGCGGCGCGGGCTTGCGATTTGAACGCGCGGGAACAAACTGCGCTCTCACGCTTCCAATCCACGAACCTTGTGAAAAAACTACTGCTCGCCATCCTCATCACCACCGCGACCGCGCTCACGCCTTTCGCACAATCCGCCGACAAAGTGAACACCGACTCCAAACCAGCCGACTCCGCCACCAGCCTCGAACGTGTGACTTTCGGAGGCGGATGTTTCTGGTGTCTGGAGGCGGTTTTCCAGCGGCTGAAAGGCGTGAAAACCGTCGCGTCGGGATACGCGGGCGGCGCGGTGAAAAATCCGACTTACCAGCAGGTGTGTGAAGGCGACACGGGCCACGCGGAGGTGGTGCAGATCGAGTTCGATCCGAAGGTGCTGTCATTTGAAAAACTGATGGAGGTCTTTTTCGCCGCGCACGATCCGACGACGCTGAACCGGCAGGGGCACGACACAGGCACGCAGTACCGCTCGATCATTCTCACGGCAAACGACGCGCAGAAAGCCGCGGCAGAAAAGGCGAAAGCGGCGGCGAAAGGGGAATACAAAGACCCGATTGTAACGGAGATCTCGCCGCTCACGATCTTCTACAAGGCGGAGGCGTATCATCAGAATTACTTCAATCAAAATGGCGCGACGAACGGGTATTGCGCGGCGGTCATCCGGCCCAAATTGCAAAAGCTGCTGAGCAAGGGGCTGATCGCGGAGCCGAAATAAACCAGGCCGCTAGAGTTTGCGCGCGGCGCAGAGCAGCGGGGGAATGAATGTGGCGAGCAGCGAGCGGACGGCGCGCAGGGTTCGCGTGAGCGCGATGCTGTCGGCGGCGAGAATTTTGATCGTCGATCCGCCGGCGACGAGACGGCTGACCCCGATCACTGTGTCGTCGGAACTGAGGTCGTGGATCGTGCGCCAGACTTCGTGCTCGGGTGAAACGCGCGCACTGATGACGTAGCACGATGCGTAATAGCCGGTCGGAAACGGATGGCGCAGCGCGGCGGTGCTCTCGTCGGAAGGCTGCAGGACAAAGCGTTCGCGGGCGATGAGGCGTCCGGCGTGCCGCAGTGCAAATTCCCAGCCGATCTCCGTGAACGCGAAACTTTCACCGCGCGCCACGCGGCCCGGCGCGAGGGTTTCCACGAAGAACAACCCGCCGCCTTCGGCGACTTCGACCGACGTGCGCTGCCGGTACCGGCACTGTGCCTGCGGGATGAAAAGCTCGGGCATCACTTCCAGCCACGCGCCGTCCGCCACGGAAAAATGCTGCCCGACCGAAGCGCATCCCGAAGGCATCGCGTGAATGCGATTCGCGCTCGGCGTCGTGAGCAGCACCCGCGCGCCGCTCTCGACGGCGACGCGACTCGCGAGCGTGTCCCCGGCGAAAATCCCGGCGGTGGGATTGACGATTTGCACGAGCAGCGCGTGCCCGTCCCAATACGGTTTGTTCAGGTGAAACGGCGCGCGGAACGACTGTTCGCGGATGAAGGTGCGGCCCTGCGCATCCGCCGCGCAGACCAAATCGAGTTGCCCGTTTAGCATGGTGCGCCGGTCATAGCAGACGCGGCGGTGCGGACGGAAATGAATTTCCCATGAGCCGGCCGGCCCGTGGTTCCCATTCACAAATCGTCCGCCGGCTCGTATTTAACCAGCATCGGCGCCGCCGGAATCGCCGGTAGCCAACGCCTTCTACAGCACCCGCCCGCTCTCCCCGCGCGGGACGACTTCGAGGATTCGCGCGATGATGTTGTCCACCTTCACGCCTTCGGCCTCGGCGTTGAAAGTCGGCACGATGCGATGGCGCAGGACGGGCGGCGCGAGGGCCACGATGTCGTCGATGGTGACGTGGAAACGCCCGTGGAGCACGGCGCGCACTTTTCCGGCGAGCACGAGATTCTGGCAGGCGCGCGGGCCGGCTCCCCATTCGATCAGGTCTTTCACGAAAGCGGGCGCTTCGGCGTTGTCGGGGCGCGAGTAGCGCACGAGGTCGAGCACGAAATCCATGACGTGATCGGGCACCGGCACTTTGCGGACGACCTTTTGCAGTTCCAGAATTTGCGGGCCTTCGATGACGGGCTGGATGTCGGCGGCGAAGGTGCCGGTGGTGCGCGCGATGATTTGCCGCTCTTCGTCGCGGCTCGGATATTCCACTTTCACGAGGAAGATGAAGCGGTCTCGCTGCGCTTCCGGCAGCGGGTAAGTGCCTTCCTGCTCGATCGGATTTTGCGTGGCGAGCACGAAGAACGGTTTCTCCAGATGCAGCGTGTGGCCGCCGACCGTCACGCTGCGTTCCTGCATCGCTTCGAGCAGCGCCGCCTGCGTCTTCGGCGGCGTGCGGTTGATTTCATCGGCGAGCAGCATCTGCGTGAAGATCGGCCCTTTTTGGAAAACGAAACGCCGATGGCCGGTCGTGGGGTCTTCCTGAATAATATCCGTGCCCGTGATGTCCGCGGGCATGAGGTCGGGCGTGAATTGGATGCGGCGGAAGTTCAGGTGCATCGTCTCGGAGAGCGTGCGGATCATCGCGGTCTTCGCGAGGCCGGGCACGCCTTCGAGCAGACAGTGCCCGCCCGCGAGCACGGCGATGACGAGCTGCTCGATCACGGCATCCTGCCCGACGATGAACTTCCCCATCTCGCCGGTGATTTTCCGATAAGCGTCCACGAGCAGTGCGGCGGCGGCCTGGTCGTCGAGCGGCTCGGGAGCGGGTGCGGCGGGGCGCGTGGAAGTGGGCGGGACGGTGTCCGTGGTCATGCCCGATGGATACCGCGCCGCTTCGGAAAACTTAGCGGGCCGAAAAACGGAGCGCAGATTCCGCGCGGGGGGGAACAATGCGACTTCATGCCGGTGAGTGCAGCGCCGCGCGCAGGTCCAACCCGCAGCGCGCTTCGTATTCGGCGAGCGTGCGCGCCGTGCCGAGCCCGTCTTTTTCTGAAATCAGCGGATCGGGGGCGAAGAGGCGGCGCAGCTTCGCGAGGGAGCGCGCTTGCAGGGCGGGCCACTTCGCATCGGCGTCCCAATGGCGCGCAAAATTCGCGGGAGCGCACAGATGCCAGCCGGGGGTGCGCGCGGTGTGGAAGATTTCGCAGCCGTGCGTGAAAGCGCGGGCGGCGAGCGCGATTTCCTCGCCAGCGTAGTAGAGCACGGGATCGTACGGGACCCGGGTGACGAAATCGCCGCGCGCGAAAAGGAAATGCGCGGAGAGGAAAACGCCCGCCGTGGGCGCGGCGTCGCCCGCCTTTTCCATGACCGGCGCTTTCACGGCGAGGACGCCATCGCTATCGAAGTGGGAAAACTCCAGCCGCGGGCCGTCGAGCGGCAGGAAGGTTTCGCGGCCATCCGGCTTTTGAAAAAACCACGGCAGATACGTCGAGAGGATCGGATCGCGCGCCGGGCACCGATCTAGCTCCGCGCGGAGAAAGTCATCCCACGCCACGACGAACCGATGATGCGCATCGAGCTGCAAATAAAATTCCTCACCCGCGTAACGCTCCTGAATGCGCGCCCGCGCCCAGCACGGCCCCTCGCTTTCCGCCGCCGGGCAGTAATCGTGCCACACCCGCACTCCGTCCGGCCACGCCTCGGGCGGCACGGGCGCATCGGTCTGCTCGAAAATGGCAAAGGTGAGCGCGCCCGGCTGCGCGGCCTTGGCCACGAGATCGCGCACGGTGGGGACGAGATCCGGGTCGCGATAGGCCGGGATGGAGATGAAAATGCGCACCCGTCGATGGAGCGGCAGCCGCTCGCGAATGGCAAGAGCCGGCTCACCCAAGGCCGCGTCCGCCTTTTTCCAGTCGCGCGCTGGCGGCAAAAAGTGGGCATTTTTCCGCGGCAAGACGCGGCATTTCGTGGAAAAGGCGCAAGTTCCCTTGGACAAGGCGGGAGCTGGCTTGTCCAAGGCGAGCGCCACCTTGCGGAAGGAAACGAGCACCCCGCCGAAGGGTGGACGTTACTCGGCGCGGAAAGAGCCTGTTTTTGCCAAAGCGATGCCAATACTGCCTGCGGATCGGCCTTTCCTGGCCACGACCGGGCTTTCCTTGCCCAAGGGAACTCCTGCCGTGCCCAAGGGAATTCCCATCTTTTCGACAAAGTGTCCGTCCGTGGCGAAGTCTAACGCTCCCAAGTAGTGGCCACGCCGCTCGATTTACTCTGTGAATATGCCAAATAAACCTTACGGCGTGGCCTTTCTACCACGCTTGGGCCCGTTCGCGGGGGAGCGATTCATGGCTAGAGACATTTGCCCAGCGCGCATGAAACTTTTCCACCCGCGAACGGGCAAATCTTACGGTTTCGGCGGAGTGGCCTGGCATGGATGGATACGGGGAGTGCGAGAGGGGTGGCTGTATTTCCGCGCGGATTTTTTTCGATGTCCGTTTTCACATCCGTAACCGCTTTGGGCGGCGAAAATGATCGCCGTCCCCCTTGGCTCACTGCTACACCGCAGACCGCATGGGCACCCTCTACTACGGCGACAATCTCGACATCCTCCAGCGCTACCTCGACGACGCCTCCGTCGATCTAGTCTATCTCGATCCCCCCTTCAACTCCGCGCAGACCTACAACGCCTTCTTTCAGGAAAAGGACGGCACCGCCGCCGCCTCGCAGATCAAAGCCTTCGAGGACACCTGGCATTGGAACGCCGACAGCGTCGCCGCCTACAATAAGATCACCGAGCAGCCGGGCAAAGTCAGCGAAGTCATGCCAGCCTTCCGCACCTTTCTCGGCAGCAACGACATGATAGCCCCGCGCCTCGTCTCGTGCGCTCAATCCGGATCGACATCGATCCTTGCGTCAGCTTTTCGTCGTGGTAAGCAGAAACTATGATCGACGTGAAGCAAGCCGCGCAGACAGCGATGGAATACTCCGGCCAATTGTTTGGTAACATCCTCAACCGACTCCAACTCGAGGAGGTCGAACTCAGCGACGACGAAAAGCACTGGTTTATCACTATCGGTTACGATGTGCCAGCGTCTCCGGCACAGACGGCTCTCGAAAACATAGTGCAAGGCTTAAAGCCCCGCGGCGCGGAACGGAAATACAAAGTCGTCGATGTGGATGCGGAATCCGGAAAAGTGAAAGCGGTGAAGATGAGGCAGCCCCTTGAACGAGTATCTTGAAGAACTGATCGCGAAATATCGGAATCGCGGGCTGCTCATCGATTCCAATTTGCTGATCCTTTATTTTGTCGGCCAGTTTGACCCAGCAAGAATCCGCACCTTTAGCCGCACCAAGAAATTCTCCGTGGACGATTTCCATTGGGTTAGCACCGTAATCAACTGTTTCCAAAAGAAGGTTACCACCCCGAATATTCTCACTGAAGTTAGCAACCTGTCGGGAAAGTTCCCTGACGGTTTGCGCCCCGAGTTTTTCCGCCAGATCGCGAAGCATTTCGAGTTACTCGAAGAGACTCACCTCCCATCAAAGACAGCCGGAGCCCGCAATATATTTCCGAGGCTTGGCCTCACGGACACCATCATTTCTGAAGTCGCAGCCCAGCAATACCTTGTTTTGACCGACGACTTGGACCTTTCAATTTATCTAAATTCGATCAATGCCGACGTGATTAACTTCAATCACTATCGCTCCCTTTCCTAAAAAGGAAGGATATTGATCTCCGACACCACCCGCCTTACCGCTGCCGACAAATACCAGTTCCAATGGTGGGCGCTCGGCCTCGTCGGCGCCCGCCCCATCGAGGAAAAGAAAGGCGCGGACCAAGGCATCGACGGCAAAATCCTCTTCCGCGAAGATCCCAAGCAGGCCAAGCCCCATCAGATCACCATCAGCGTCAAAGGCGGCGGCACCAGCGTCAAGGATGTGCGCGACCTCCGCGGGGTCATCGAGCGCGACGGCGCGGTCATCGGCGTCCTCATCACCCTGCACCCGCCCACGGGCCCGATGAAGACCGAAGCCGCCAACGCGGGCTTCTACGAGAGCAAGACGTGGCAGAAGAGCTACCCGCGCCTGCAAATCTTCACCGTCGCCGACCTGCTCAATGGCCGGCAAGTCGAGCGCCCGCCCACCGTGGCCCTCGACCAGACTTTCAAGAAAGCGCCGAAGGCCCAGAGCAAGGGGCACAAGCAGACGGAGCTTTTGTAAAACGACCCGTGTGCCCGGCGCTGCCGTGCGACGAGTCGGTCGATCTTCCTCCATCTCGACCCGCCCTTTAATCAAGCGCGGAACGACCACGCCCTGCTTTAGCAACTGTGTAAAAGTCCGGGAAGCGAATGCCGCATCCAGGCCAAGGGCCTGACACAAGCCAGCCCAGGGCAACGCCCTAGGTTCCCGGAAAGAAGCAAGCCAGCCCTGAAAGGGCGACACATCTCTGTTGCGCCCCTTCAGGGCTCGTTGTTCGATCGGTACGAAACCCAGGGCGTTGCCCTGGGCTGGCTTGTGCCTGGGCCTTTGGCCCGGTGATGCGCGACTTCCGATTTATTACACAGCCTCTTAGAAAAAAGAGTGGAAAGGGCGGAGGGGACTAGCGGGGATCGCCGGAATGCCCGAGAGACTCCGGCTTGCGAGGGAGACGGACGGAAAACACCGTCGCTTCCGAATCGGATTGCACGGTCACTTCCCCGCCATGCGCCCGGGTGATCTCCCGCACGATATAGAGCCCCAAGCCGATGCCGTCCTTTTTGCCGCCGCTCTTTTCCGTTCCGCCGCGCTGGAGAGGATCGAAGAGGTGTTCGGCGAACGCGGGCTCGATCACCGGGCCGTGATTCGCCACCTCCAGCCGCACGCCAGCCTCGTCCCCACGCACCGTCACTCGCACGGGGGCATCCTCCGAGCCATAGGCGCTCGCATTGGAAAGCAGATTGCGCAGAACCTGTTGCAGGCGCCGACCATCCCATTGCCCTGTCAGATCGCCTTCCATCGACACTTCGAGCCGGGTGCGGGGATAGGCGGCGTGGTGCTGTTTCAATTCATCGCCCAGCAACGCCGCGAGGTCCGCCGGGCCCACCTCGATATTGATCCCCACGCCGAGCTTCGTGCGGCTGAAATCCATCAAATCATTCAGCAGGCTCTTCATCGCCCCCCCGCTGCGGATCAGACATTCCGCCGCCTCCGAGATGGCAGCTCCCGCGTTCATTTCCGCCAGTTCGCCCGCCGTCATCACGATCGCACTGAGCGGGCTGCGCATATCGTGCCCCAGCATTCCGAGCAGAAGATTGCGCGACCGTTCCACCTGCGCGCTGAAAAAGCCGATGGACTCCGCCAGAGCCTGATCGATCGCCTCATTGAAGCGAATGATATCCTGCAGCCTCTCCGTGCCGGGCTGCCACGCCTCTTCCCACAGCCGCAGCACACTCGCCCGGAGCGCCCGGTATTCCGCCGCCAGTTGATTGATATCGATGCCGCTCTGTGCGCGGAGGACGGCGTGGGTTTGCGCCGCCGTCTCCGGTGCATCGAGGAGCTGTGGCGCTCTCCCTTTGGATTTCTCCGACTGCTCCTCACTCGTCTGTCCGGTGCGCAAATCCGCCACCACGGCCATCAGGATTGGGCGGGCGTGATCGCGCAGCGCCAGCACTGTCATCCGCGCCGACGGCGGGTAAAGACTCCTCGCAAAGGTTTCCCATTCCATGAGGATGGGTTCCATATTTTGCAGGATGAACTCCGGAAGCCGCATTTCGCCGAGAGTAGGGTGCCGTCCTGCCCGGTCAAGTGTCCTGTGCGAGTGGGCGGGCACGCCCGGTGCTTGGGTCATGTTTCCATATGATCAATCCATACTATCCTGAAACGAATACCGGTCGCGCCGATTGGTGGGACAACCTGCTGCAAAACGGCACGGCGGTGCTCAACGCGCTGAATGCGCCGACGGCGCTCATCAACAAAGTGAATGCCGACGCGACGGCGGGGCTGTTCCTTTATCGGACGCTGCCCGCGCTTTACGACAGCATCGGCAAGAAGATCAACGGCTACATCAAGACGTATCTTTACGACGCGGATGGGACGCCCGCGCCGCAGTTTCCGACCATCCCGCCGCAGCCCTCGACGGGAGTGCCGAGCGCGCTGGCGGGCGTGGAGGCGCGGCGGGAGCTGTGGGTAAAGGCGATCAAGGCGCTGGATGGTTACGATGCGGCGGTGCAGGGAGTGGCGCTGCAATTCGAGCCGACCGGGACGCCTTTTGACGCGGCGACTTACAAGGCGGAGATCACCGGGGTCAGCAGCCCTTCGGCGCGCGCGGTGGTGGCTGGTTTTCGCAAGGCGCGCGGGAATATCGTCGGGGTGAAGTTTTTCGGCCGAAAGATCGGGACGACCACGCTGATGGATCTCGGCGGTCTGCGGACGGTTTCGCCCACGACGCTGGAGATTCCGATCGCGACACCGGGCGTGGCCGAGGAGTGGGAAATCCAGGCGCGCGCAGTGGTGAAGGATGATCTGGTGGGCATCGCGAGCGATTTCGCGCCGGTGCTGGTGCGGGGGTAGCGGGGCCGTCGGCAGGTTTATTTCAAAATCATCCCGTTGCGCAGGACGCGCAGGACGAGTTCCTCGAAGGGCGTCTCGGTGGCGACCTGCGCGTAGCCGACTCCGCGGCGCAGGCAGTAGGCTTCGGCACCGGCGACGAAGGCGTCGATCTCGCGCTCGTAGCGGCGCAGCAGTGCGTCGTTGGCGGTGACCTCGAAGACCTCGCCGGTTTCCGCCTCGACGAGCCGCAGGTCGCCGCTTTCGCGCGGGCGCAGTTCGGCGGGGTCGAGCGTCTGGATGACGTGGACCTCGAATTGGTGGTAGCGCAAAAGCGCGAGCGCCTCCTCGTATCCGGCGGGGTCGAAGAGGTCGCTGATGAGGAAGACGAGGCCGCGGCGTTTCATGCGCTGCGCGAAGGCACGGGCGGTGGAAAGCAGGCCGGTGCTCGCGCCGTTCGGCGTGGGCGCGCGCTGGAGGAAATCGAGGACTTTGTGGAACTGCGATTTGCCGCGCGTGAGGCCCATGTCGCCAAGCAGCAGGTCGGCGAACCAGAGCACGTTCACGCGGTCGAGATTCGCGAGGCCGATGTAGGCGAGCGAGGCGGCGATGCGGCGGGCCTGATCGAGTTTCGAGAAAGGCTGCCCTCCCGCGGGCTTCCAGTGCATCGAGGCGCTGGCGTCGATGAGCAGGTAAATGTGGAGGTCTTGCTCCTGCTCGTAGAGCTTCACGAAAAGGCGGTCGAGGCGACCGTAAATGTTCCAGTCGATCGAGCGCAGATCGTCGCCGGCGCTGTAGTTGCGGTAGTCCGCAAACTCAAGGCTGGAGCCGGTCTGGCGGCTTTTGCGCTCGGCGCGGTGCTCGCCGCGGAAAAGTTTTTTCGAGAGCAGATAGAGTTGCTCCAGCTTCGCGAGAAACGTCGAGTCGAAGAGGAGTGGAGCGGTGGTGTCCATCACGGTTTGGCAGCCGCTTTTGCCGCGGCCTCCTTCATCGTCGGGGTTTGGTATTTCTCGGGAAGCGCGGGGATTTTCGCCGCGCCGGTGACTTGCTCCCATGTAAACGCGCGCTTTTCGACGATGCCGACGCCAGCCTCGTAAATCTCCAGCGCGACGGCGGGTGGCGCGGCGGCGGTGTCGAGGTCGAAGACGCAGATCATCTTCCCGTGATCGTGCAGCGAAAACATGCCGGGCGCGAACTTCGCGGGCGCGTTCGGGCTGCCGATCGGGCCGGAGCAGATTTCGATGAA
>JAYVRQ010000712.1:0-10917 GCA_043776145.1 Chthoniobacteraceae bacterium | reverse complement strand
AAGACTCATTGCTACACCAAGAAACTCGCCAATCTCGCCGCGAGCATCCTCTTTTATTTGCTCACAAAGTAGCCCTCAATACCTAATGAGCAATCCCCGAGGACGCAAGCCGCGTCATCGGGATGTGGCGGGCTTTGGCGGCATGGAAGAGCAACGTGATGAGGTCGCGTTCGAGCTGAGGCGTGTAGTAGCGGGCCGATGGCACGCAGTCCTCATTTCTGAGTGTGGAATTGCGCGCCGGAATCGGCGCGGAAGAAGGGACGATTTCAGCTAGCGGCTAGAATTCCCCTTCAAAGGATTATTACCGAGAATCGCCGGGAACGAGACACTCGGCCCGCTTTCAACAGGGCGCGGCGCGGTGAAAAGCCACCTCCTGCCAGTTGGATCGCCCTCACTGGACCTTGAACGGCAGCCAGCGCGGCAATCCTCACGGCAAAGGTTGCCGCAGCTATAACGCCAATTATTGCGGCTTGGTATTTCTACCAGGCACGTCATCACAGCCAGCCAATCATGAAAACATGTCCACTTAATACGGCCATCATGTTCGCCATCCTTCTTGCACTGTCGCTCGGGGCTGCAGCGGAGGACAGGGCGCGACTAAAGGAACTGGATGCCTTTTGGTCGAAGGTGTCACGGACCGTGCGGGAAGGCGATTACGAGGGCTACAAGGACACCTGCCATGGAGAGGGCGTCCTGGTCACTGGCATCAAGAAAACCAGCCAGCCGTTATCCATGGCGCTGGAACGCTGGAAGCAGGAATTCACCGACGCCAAGGCGGGCAAGATCAAGGCCAGCGTCGAGTTCCGGTTCTCGCAACGGATCGGTGACGAAACCACCGCGCATGAAACCGGCATCTTCCTTTACACTGCCGGCGATGGCCAAGCCCGGCAGGAATATATCCACTTCGAAGTGCTCCTAGTGAAGCGCGACGGCTGGAAGACTCTGATGGAATACCAAAAATCCAAGGCAACTCGCGAAGAGTGGGAGGCGTTAAAGTGAGCGGAAATTCATGGCGCGACGCCGTGCTGTTTACGTCGGCAAGGGCCCTCACTCCCGGCACCATCCAACGCCCGGCCCGTTTCCGGCGCGGCGCGGTGAAAAGCAAATTCCTTGCAGCGACTTCAATTTGTTATTGCGCTCACGTCCTTGCAGCGGGCGGTTAATCCCGTATTCTGGAGTCGCGAAAAGGACATCAATACCATGACACCACCGAAGATCGCGCTGGCCTTGCTGACCGTCCTCCTCCTCATCAACGGAAATGCTTCCGGCCAACCGCCAGACCGATGGCGGCAGGAGCCCCCGGATGTTGGCGTCGCATTCCTTGTCGCCGGGCGTCCCCTGCCGAAGGAGGCGAAAGGCGGCGGAGAGGCGTTCGTGGCAGTCCCACAATGGGGGGTTGACTACGAGATCCAGATCACCAACAACGAGCGGCATGATCGCGTGCTTTTTGTCATCGGAGTGGACGGCCTTTCCGTCATGGACGGGAGCCGCGCCTCCGAGCACTCGGGCGGTTACGTCCTCGATCCGGGGCAATCCACCCGCATCCGGGGATGGAGACGGGGTCTCGACCGGGTGGCGTCATTTACGTTCACCCACAGCGACGACAGCTACGCCGGAAGAACGGATCGGCGAAGCCACATCGGGGAAGTCTGGGTTTGGGCAGTCCGTGAGCAAAGCGCTCCACCGGTCGTCGAACCGAGGTTTGGAGCAAGGGCGGAGAAGGCAGCCGGCAAAAGCGCCGATCGTTCGTCGGGGGAGACCGGGACGGGATACGGCGATGAACGGGTGGATCACGTGCGGACAACGGGGTTTGCCCGCTCGGGTTCGGTGCGCTATCTGGGCTACCGCTACGGCCTCCGCCCCGCCATTGAACCCTCTCGCCACAGTGAAAGTCATGGAGGCAGCTTCACCCCGGCACCGCCGGGATGGAGGACGAAATAAGGGACTGCTCCTTCACAGAGCAAGACTCCGGGATGGTTCGCAGGCGAGGTATCATCGCAAATACCCGGCGGAGGAAATCATTGCCGAGTTCCGTCGCGCCCGGCCCGTTCCCGATGCGGCGCGGTGAAATGCGATTTCCTTGCAATCATGGTCTGCGACAAACGCTGAATGATCTGCGGCCAGCGCCCAATGCCTTGCAGAAAATGCGTGGAGGTCCGCTGCAGGCAGTTCCTGGCTGACAACGAAGTGGCTAGTGTCTTGAAGATATGGCCCGCCTGTCCATGAAACCCATCCTCGCGAGCGTAGTCCTGATGTTTGTCACAGCCCGTGCCGCGCTTTGTGCCGAACCAAGGCTGGACTCGGCGGCTTCCGTCCGTGCGGTGGAACAGCTCAGGGAGTGGCTTCAGATGCCTCGGGAAATGCGTGCGCCATTTTCCAACGAGGCCAGCCAGACGTGGCTGACGAAAACGGATGCGGCGAAGGTCGCAAGTCTGCTGTGGGAGGATCACGCGGCTTTGATTCGGGACACGCGGAAGGACGAGATGGCCGCGCGCAAGATCGAGCTGGATGGATTGCAGATGAGGTTTGAGACGGTGTCGTTTGCCGGGAAGGACGGCGCGCCTGCCGGTGGTCGGAGCCTGTTCATCTCCATGCACGGCGGAGGCGGCGGGCCGGCGGAGCTGAATGATTCGCAATGGCGCAACCAGGTGGCGCTCGCGAAGGCGTATCGTCCCGCCGAGGGCATCTACGTCGCGCCGCGTGCGCCGACCAATACGTGGGACCTGTGGCATCAGCCGCACATTGACCGGTTCTTCGCGCGGCTGATCGAGAACCTCGTCGTGCTCGAAGGCGTGAATCCGGATCGCGTGTACATCCTCGGCTACTCCGCGGGCGGGGATGGCGTGTATCAGCTCGCGTCGCGGATGGCGGATCGTCTGGCGGCGGCGTCCATGATGGCCGGGCACCCGAACTCGGCATCGCCGCTCGGGCTGCGGAACATCGGCTTCGCCATTCAGGCCGGGGAACTCGACGCGGCCTACCATCGCAACACCGTCGCGGCGGAATGGGGCCGGAAGCTCGACGCTCTGGAGAAGGCCGACCCAGGCGGCTACGCGCACTTCACGGAGGTCCACAAGGGCAAGGGGCACTGGATGGATCTGGAGGATAGAAAGGCGATCCCGTGGATGGAGCGGTTCACCCGGAATCCGCTGCCGGAAAAGATCGTGTGGCATCAGGACCCCGTGAAGCACACGCATTTCTACTGGCTCGCCGTCGCGCCCGAGGCGGCCCACGAGGGCCTGGACATCACCGCAACCCGCAAGGGTCAGACGATCACTCTTCAGTCCGGCAATGCGGGCGATGTGACCGTGCTCTTGAATGACGTGATGCTGAATCTCGATGAGGCCGTGACGGTAACCTCCGGCGGAAAGGTGATCTTCAACGCCCAGGCGGGGCGGAAGATCGAGGGCATCCGTCGCACCATCGCGGAGCGCGGGGATCCCAGGCTCGTGTTCAGCGCGGAGATTCGCGTGAGCGGCGTGAAGTAGGCACGGGTGCGAAGCGTCATGGAGACTGCGGGTGCGCTGTTTTTTTCCTCGCAATGAATGAAACAATCGCAGCCATCAGCACTCTCTACAGGGAGGCGGCGATTGCTGTGCTGCGGCTGAGCGGAGTGCGGGCGGTAGAGATTGCGCGCACAGTGTTCCGCAGGAAAACAGATCCCCCCTCACTCCCCGGCGCCCGACGGCGGTTTCATCGAGGGCATCATGATGCTCTCGCACATGCTACAGACTCAGAGCGCGAGCCCGCGGACTGAAAATCATCCCCGGCGCTGAATCTCAACGGGGTCGCCGGTCTTCGTCACCCAAAACAACGATGTTCGCGCACGCCCGAATCTGCATGGCAGTGCATGGCACATTTTTCTTCCCGATCGTGCCCGCAGGTGCCCTCCACCACTTTTTGACGATGTGCAGCAAGTCGCAGGGGGATCCATACTTGGGAAATTTTGAGCATCAGCGGGAAACGCGCGAAACGATTTCGAGCCCCGTAGGTCCCGCCATCATCCGGATGATCCGGCCATGTGCGCTTTGACTTTGGATAAAGGACACTTGGCGTGTGAAATCATTCCGCATGGAGGACCTGCGGCTTCTTTATTCTCATACCATTTTTCAGAATGAAGCGGACAGATTCGCGCCGCACCAAAGTAGTATCCGACTTTAGTCGGCAAGAGTGTCCAGAACGGGAAGACCGACTAAAGTCGGTACTACTTTTCCTAGCCGCGCCGCCACCAAACAGTCCGGTTAATTCTGAGAGATGGTATCAGTGAGAATTCAGCGGGCGGCTTCACTCCGCGTGGTAGCCGCGCCACAGCCAGACCAGTGTGTCGGCGAGCGTTTTTTGGAAAACGCGACCATCACAGTGGCCTGTGCCGAGACTGAAAACGAAACGGTGGTCGTATCCTTTGGCTTTGAGGGCTGCGGCCGTACGTTTGCCAGCAGTCACCCAGTTGTGATGGGTTTCTTCGGGGTCGTTGGCGCGGAGATCTTTTTCGGATACGTGCGTGAAGATACGCAGTGGCTTCTTCTCGCTTTTCTCGATCAGTTTCATGCCGGAGTGGTATTCCCAAGCGCCTGCGGGGTATTTCGCCTTATCCGGCCCATCCTCATCCTGCTGGGCGACGAAAGTGCCTGAATACGCGATGACGCGGCGAAATAAATCGGGCCGAAACCAGGCCATTGTCAGCGCCGCCGCACCCCCGGAACTGCACCCCATGGTGGCGCGGCCCCACGGATTATCCGTGATGCTGAAGTGCGGATACGCGGCTTTGATCTCAGAGTTGCGGATCACGGCGACCAGCACCTCATCGTTGATGAAACGGGCGTAGCGGTCCGACATCGTGTCGTATTCGAGCCCGCGTTCGCTCTTCTTGCCGTCGTTGCCGCCGTTCTCCACGGCCACCACGACGAACGCCGGGAGGCTGCGCTTCGGGTCCTTTGAAATGGTCAGATTGTCGAGGGCGTAGCGGACCAGGTTGAGATGACTCGGCCCGTCGTGGGTGACGAGCACGGGCGCTTTGTTGCCGTCCTTGTAGGAGGCTGGCACATAGACGGAAATCTTTCGTGCTTTGCGGACGGCTTTCTTCTCGGGTTGCAGTGTCTTGTCATCACCGCGGAAGATTTTGCTGTCGGCGAGCGGCATTACGAACTCGAAGCTGCTGCCCTTGGGATTTCCTTTGTCGGTGAGGTCGGGATCAATTTTGTAGTCGGGGCCGACCGTCAGATCGCCGTTGCCTTCCGTTCCGGGATTTTCCACGTAGGTGCTGGCCGCGTACGCTTCACGGGTGGCAGGCCCGAGGAGCCCGAGCGATAGAGTGATGGTGGCGCAAAATGGCAGGAGTGTGGATTTCAACATGGGGATTTGGAACAAGCGGAGATGTTACCGCGAGGGCGGCAAAAGGGGAAGTGCACAATCCTCCATGTTCCCCGTAGCACTGTCTGAACGAAGGGCCGCTGCCAGCCTTCTGCGGTGCAGCACAGGCTTGCGAATCCTCGGGGCCGAATCACATTACCGATAAGCTCATGCCCTCCGCTCTCTATTGCCCTTCCCACGTCCGAGTGATCGTAGCGGCGATCACATTGGTCGCTCATGGGCCTGCGCAAGCGGCGATTGATTTTGCGAAGGACGTGAAGCCGTTGCTGGAGAACTACTGCTTTAAGTGCCATTCCGGGACGAAGAAGAAAGGTGACCTCTCTCTGGATGTGTTTAATTCCGCCGCGTCGGCGGCGAAGGATCCGAAGACTTGGGAGGCGGTGCTGGAAAACATCAGGACTTCGACGATGCCGCCGGACGACGAGGATAAACAGCCGAAGATCGAGGAGCGTGAGCTTTTGATGAAGTGGATCGAATCCGCGGTGTTCTCGTCCGACCCCGACAAGCCTGACCCCGGCCGTGTGACGATCCGCCGGCTGAATCGCGCGGAGTACAACAACACCATCCGCGATCTCGTCGGCGTGAATTTCGAGCCCGCGGATGATTTTCCAGCCGATGACTCCGGCTACGGCTTCGACAACATCGGCGATGTGCTCACCGTCCCGCCGGTCCTCTTCGAGCGATACCTCGGCGCGGCGGAGAAAGTGATGAGCACTGCGATTTTGAACGATCACAAACCGCGCCCGGAAATCGTGCGCGTGCCATTGCTCAGGATGGCGGGCGGGCCGGACAAGGGGAACACGGACTCCGCGCGGCGCATTGATGAGCGCGAGTCGCAGGTGAAGATCGATCTGCCTGTCGCCGGCGAGTACACCGTGCGCTTCGAGGCGGCCGCGCCGAAAGTCGGGCCGGATGTCACGCGGATGGAAATGAAAATGGACGGCCAGGCGATCACCGTGCCCTCTCTCTCCGCGATGGGTGGCGGTCCCGCGCGGCTGAGTGTGAAGATCTCCGTGACGACGCCGGGCTCGCATACCCTCGCGCTGCGCCTGGTAAATCCGCTTGCGCAGCCCGAAATGGTCAAGGGCAAGCCGGTGAAGCGCAGCATCACATTGCGGAAGGTCGAGTTCATTTCGCCGCCGCAGCCGGTGAAGGCACCCGAGACACAGATCCGCCTTTTCGCGCCGGGGCGTGGCCAGCCTTCGCTCGACGCCGCGGCGCGTTCCATTCTCTCCAGTTTTGCGGGCCGTGCATTCCGGCGCCCCCTGGCTGCGCAGGAAATCGAGCGGTTCATGTTCATCTACAAGACCGCGGGGCAGAAGCGCGCGAATTTCGAGCAGAGCGTGCAGACGGCGCTGACGGCAGTGCTCGTCTCGCCGCACTTTCTTTTCCGAGGTGAATTCCAGCCGGAGCCGGACAACCCGCGAACCGCGCATCCCGTGAATGAATGGGCGCTCGCGTCGCGGCTCTCGTATTTTCTTTGGAGCACGATGCCCGATGCCGAACTTTTCGCGCAGGCTCAGGCTGGCACGTTGCGCAAGAATCTCGACGCCCAAGTCCGGCGAATGCTCAAGGATGGAAAGTCGCGGGCGTTGATCGAAAATTTCGCCGGTCAATGGTTGCAGATCCGCAATCTGTCGCAGGTGCAGCCGAATCCGAAGACCTTCTCCGAGTGGAGTCCCGAACTTGCGAATGCGATGGCAAAGGAGACCGAAATGCTTTTTGAACACATCATGCGCGAGGATCGGCCCGTCACGGAATTGCTCGGGGCGGACTATACATTCGTCAACGAACGCCTCGCGAAACTCTACGACATCAATGGTGTCGAGGGCGACGCCTTCGTGAAGGTGAAACTCCCGGCGCAACGTCCCGGCGGGATCCTGGGGCACGGTTCATTCCTCACCCTCACGTCGAATCCCACGCGCACTTCACCGGTGAAGCGTGGCAAGTACGTGCTGGAAAATCTGCTCGGCACTCCGCCGCCGCCGCCGCCGCCGAACGTGCCCGATCTCAATGACGCAAAAGGGGCGGAACTCAAAGGCACGCTGCGCCAGCGCATGGAACAGCACCGGCAGGATGCGATCTGCGCGAGCTGCCATGCGCGCATGGACCCCATCGGCTTCGGGCTCGAAAACTTCGACGGCATCGGCGCTTGGCGAGACAAGGACGGCGCGAATCCGATTGACTCCGGTGGCGTGCTGGTGAGCGGCGAAAAGTTCAAGGGGCCTGCGGAACTCCAGCGCGTCCTTCTCGGGCGGAAGCGCGGCGATTTTCTGCGTTGTGTGAGCGAGAAGATGCTCACCTATGCGCTGGGCCGCGGCACGGAATTTTACGACCGCACTGCGATTCAGAGTGTCGTCGCGAGCCTGGAAAAAAACGACACAAAATTTTCCGCGCTCGTGCTTGGCATCGTGAACAGCGTTCCTTTCCAGATGCGCCGGGGAGAAGGCGATCACCGGCTCTTCGCGGATGCCGCACCGGCAGGAAAGCCTGCGGTGAAAACGGAACAGAAACCCAAGACGCCTCCGAAGAAGACCGCGAAGTAACTGGCTGGCTTTCCTTCCCAAACTGCACTAAATTCATCCGACAAATGCACATCCCCAAGCGCTCACTCCAAATCCCGCGCCGCACTTTCCTCCGTGGACTCGGAGCCTGCATCGCAGTGCCTTTCCTTGAGGCGATGATGCCGCTGGGACGCGCGGCGTCGCTCGCCGGCCCGGCCCGCAGGATGGTTTTCATCTACCTGCCAAATGGCATGGATATGGAGAGCTGGACGCCTTCCGCGGGCGGCGCGAGTTACACCCTCCCGAGCACCCTCCAGCCGCTCCAGCCGCTCCGCTCGCGCTTGTCGGTGCTCAGCGGGCTCGCGCAAGTGAACGCGCGTTCGCTTGGCGACGGGCCGGGGGATCATGCGCGTGCGAACGCCTGTTTCCTCACCGGCGCGCATCCGCGCAAAACGGCGGGCGCGGACATCAAGGTCGGCGTCTCGGTGGATCAATTGGCCGCGCAGCAGATCGGAAAAAACACCCGCCTGCCATCGCTCGAACTGAGCTGCGACGTCTCGAACAAGCAGGCTGGCGCGTGCGACAGCGGTTACGCCTGCGCGTATCAGAATAACCTTTCGTGGCGGAACGAAAACACGCCGATTCCCGCCATCGCCGACCCCCGAATGGTTTTTGAGCGCATCTTCGGCGCAGCGGAAGATCCCGATCTCGCAGCCGGCAGGGCGCTTCGCGAATCCTGCCGCGGCAGCATCCTCGACCTCGTGCGCGGCGACGCGAAAGCGCTTCAGAGCAGCCTCGGCGCAACCGATCGCCGGAAGCTCGACGAATATCTCACCGCTCTGCGCGAGACCGAGGTCGCCATTGATCAGAATACAAAATTCAAGACCGCCTCGCCGGTGCCGAACATGGTGAAGCCCGATGGTATCCCGAGCGATTTCGGCCAGCACCTGAAGTTGATGTACGATCTGCTCGCCCTCGCGCTTGCGACCGACTCGACGCGCATCGCCACTTTCATGGTATCCCGCGACGGCAGTAATCGGAGCTACCCGTGGCTCGGCGTCACTGACGGCCACCACGAGCTTTCACATCACGGCAACAACGCGGAGAAGAAGGCCAAAATCGCCAAGATCAACCGCTGGCATATCGAGCAATTCGCCGGCTTCCTCACGAAGCTCCAGACGTTCCGCGAAGGCAGCGGCACCGTGCTCGACAATTCCATGATCGTCCTCGGCAGCGGCATCGCCGATGGCAACAAACACGCGCACGACAATCTCCCCGCGCTCCTCTGCGGCGGTGGCGGCGGCAAGCTCAAGCCGGGACGCCATGTGCAGTTTGGTAAAGAAACGCCGATGACAAATCTCTACCTCTCAATGCTCGACCACATGGGCGTCCGCACCGACAAACTCGGCGACAGCACCGGGAAGCTGGCGAACATCTGATACGCCATCTCAAAGAAAAGCGGCCAGAAAGACGCGTAACGTCAAAACAACAATAGCGGCGGGTGACGAGTCGTTGAGTAACCCACGGATCGTGAGTAATACCATCTCGCAGAATTAACCGGACTATTTAGTGGCGGCGCGGCTTGTCAAAGTAGTACCGACTTTAGTCGGTCTTCCCGTTCTTGACGCTCTTGCCGACTAAAGTCGGATACTACTTTGTTGCGGCGCGAATCTGTCCGCTTCATTCTAAAAGATCGTATAACGACCCCAAGCTCACCGACAGCGGAGTGCGGCGCGGCACCTGCATGGTGGGCGGAAAGGCGGCGGCGGAAGCAGGTGCCGTGACGCACGGAGCTGTTCGCTTCAGCGCATGGTTACGCCACCGGTTGAATTCAGAATAACTGTTCGGCGCGGGCATGGTCGGGTTCGCCGTCGTGGGTGTGGAATGCTCTCAAGAGCTTGCGCTGTGGTGAGAATTCAAGGACGAGATTGCCGCCGGGCAAGCCGTAACGCCAAGCAAAGCAGCGGTCTTCGCTCTCTTCGTCGGCCGAGTCCTCAACGTCGCCGAGAAGGAACGCTGCGTCGCGGTCGCTAAGTCCTAGGCGTAACGCTCCGCGGCGGACAAGCTCTCCAAGTGCGGATGGCCGCGCCATGTCGTGTGCAGACTCGAATAGCTCTGGATGCCGAAAGCGAAGCGAGAGTCCGTCAACCGGGACGCCAGCAAGACCAACGGTTGGCTGCGGTAACGCCGTCGAAGGAGTGGGGCTCGCAGTATGATGAGTAGCTGCGAGATAAAGCGCCGCGCCGGATACAGCCAGATTGAGGAGCAGCAGTGGTAGCAACGCTCGGTTTGGAAAGTTCATGGCGCGAGGTGGCCTAACGACCCCAAGCTCAACGACCGCGATCCGGAAGCGCGCGTGTGCGCGAAACGGCGCGAGGCGAAGGCGCGGCAGGTGTCGGGCTTCATGGCGGGAGCACCTGCCGTGACGGAGCCGGTCAAAGTCAGAGCCGGGCGTCGGAATCTGAACGCCAGGGTCGCGGTTGGCTGGAGCGCATGGTTAGGCGTTGCGGCTTTGCGTGTTGAACTCGTGCCAAAGTGGCCAAAGCTCGGATGCGATTGGCGCGTAACTGTCGAATGGGCCTGCTGAATCCGGGCCAAACCACCGACAGAACTCCTCGTGAACCACTCGCTGAACGTCTGCGGCGGACGAACAGGAAGCGAGACGTGGAAGAACCGTGTTAACCTCCGGACTGTATTCGTCAGGGTTGGTTCCGAATGCGATTTCGATTGGGTCGTAGCGGTAGAAAAGAGCTTCCGTCGCGGAGTAAAGCTGCCCATACGTCCGCTTGATTTCCTTCTGGCGCTCGTTGTCATAGTCGTTGTCCGAAAGTGGGGGAAGGTTCACGGCTTCGTTCAAAGGAGACGGGTAGCAACGCCTAACGACCCCAAGCTCAGCGACCCGGCGCACGGGACGCAACGACTGCAACCGCGACGCCCCCGCCGGGTTCGCTGCAGCGCATGGTTAGGCGTCGCGAATTCACAGAGTAAGTGCAACACGGAGTATTTGGAGATATGGGGAGGAAGAAGGTCTCGGTTGTGGGGG
>JAYVRQ010000711.1:0-10928 GCA_043776145.1 Chthoniobacteraceae bacterium | reverse complement strand
CGCAATCTGCTCGTCGCCACTGCCGCCGGGGAGTTCGTCGTCTTTCACGATGACGACAGCCGCTTCACCGATCCGCGCGATGTCGAGCGCGCCGTCGCGTATTTGCAGCCGCGGGAAAATGTGGCCGCGCTCGCCTTCCGCGTCGGCGATGGCAAGGACGATTGGAACCCGCAGTTCGACGGCGGCCCGGCTCGTCCGCATTACACCTTCATCGCGTGCGCCGTGATGTTTCGCCGCGCCGACTTCCGCGACGCGGGCTGGTATTTCGAGGACTTCTGGCTTTACGGCGAGGAGCGCGTGATGGCGCTCGGCTTTTATGGATTGGGAAAAGAGATTCACTTTTTCCCCGACGTGTCGATCGCCCACGTCCCCGAGTCCACGGGCCGCGCGAGCGACAACGCCGCGCGCTACTGGAGCGCCGAGATCGTGATGACGCCCGGCACCGCGCTGCTGAAATTCCCGCTCTCCGCCACGCTCATCCTCTGGCCGGCGATGCTCTGCTTTTACACCGCGCAAACCGCACTGCTGCGACGCCGTCCGTGGCTGGCATTGAAAGCCCTCGCGCTCAGTCTGCGTTTCGTGCCCGTGTTCCTGCGGCGGCGCGTCCCGCTTTCCCACGAAGCCTTCGATCGCTGGCGCAATGTCCGCAACGCCTACCAGCGCGAGTACCTCCAGCGCACGGGCCGCTGGCGCTGGTACCACAAGCTGATGCCCGCGACGGGATGACCGCAAACTGCGCCAGATGAATCATGGGAAAGCTCTTGCGTTCGCAAAACTCTGAGGCACTCTTGCGGCCCTCGGTTACGGCTGGATAGCTCAGTTGGTAGAGCAGAGGACTGAAAATTCAAAAAAGGGGTTTTGCGCAGCTTTGCACAGCCTTTCAATTCACCGCAAATGCTGATGGATACTTGATTTGCGGGCGATTGCGCTTTTCATGGCTTTGCACTGTTTTCCGCCGTTTTCACGCCCGACCGTAGAAAACGACCGTGAAAAATCCGGCCTTTTTCACGAGTATTTTTTCCGAAAAAAATCCAGCGCCTCGGTCAATTCCGTAACTTCCGCACCGGCGTTTTCGGGCGGGTGATCGTCGTCGGCACTGTCGGGATGGATGACTTTGATTTTTGCGCGGTAAAGGCGCGTTGCTTTTTCCAGCGAATAAGGCGGCTCCATGCCAAGCACGCGGGCACAGCGCCAAATCTGCGAAGGGTCTTCAACCGGCACGGGTGGCGGTGCAGGAGTGGCTTTCGGTTTGGGGTCTGCTTGGCCGCGGAGTGCCCCGGCAGTTTCCTGCGGGGCGGTCTGGCCGATGACTTCCTCGGCATCGGCAAGGGCGTCTTTGCCTCGTTTGATTTTTCGCAAGGCGTCCCAGTGATTGATGAGTTCTTTGAGTGCAAGGGCGGCAGCAGCGACGAACAGCCAAACGGCGAGGGCGCGCGTCGGCTCAAAAATATAGAGCAGCAACGCCACGGCGGCGGTCAGGATTGGCTCAAGGGCGAGATGCGCGATGAGTTCGCGCGTGCGCCGGTCGCCTTCTGGCAAAAAGAACAACGTCCAGGAATTGCCGGAATGGTAGTCGTGCTGGCCCGTGCTGACGAATTCCCGCCCGGTGGCAAAAAGGCGATGCACCAGAAAGAGAGCGAAGGCGACGAGAAAGAAGACGCAGAGTGCGCCGCAATGCGTCCACACTCCATTTTGCTGCCGTGTCATCCAAGCGTAGGCGGTGAAAAATCCCACGGCCCAAGTGAGGGCGAAAAAGATGCCGAGCGGACGGAGGAACGAAAACCCGAAACGACGGCGGAAATACACGATCACGCTCATCGCGACGATGTGGAGCACGGGGCTTACGAGTGGGATTCCCGTGTCTTGTTTTGGCGGCGGAAACTGCCGGTCTTTCATGCGCGCTGCACGAAGGGTGTGGCGATGAAGTTTTGGCGCTTCCCCGCGACAAGCCACGAGCGACCCGCTTGGAAAGCGATGCCATCGACGATCATTTCATAATCCGGCCCGCCGCTGCGCAAAATGGTGAATTCCTGCGGCTGCACGAGGAATTCATAGGTCATGCTGCCGCCTGCATTCTGGCTCATCCCCTGCGGTGTCGCACCGTGCGAGAGGCCGCCATAAAGTTGAATTTGCCGCGCCCGCCCGATGGTGTCAGCCGCCCAACTATTCGTGACCGGATCGCCGTTGGCGTGCCACATTTTCAACTGCATGTTTCCGAGAAAACATTCGGCCTCGGAGCGGCCATTCGCACCGCCGAAAGCGGCGATGTAACTCGGAAGGTTTTGCGTGAGATAAACGGTGCAACTGCGTGAACTGCGCGCGGTGCTTTGGAACTGCGCATCGTAGGAGTTCACAAAAAACTGCGATTCATCCGCCCACAGGAAAACCGGGCGGATAGTGCGTTCGGCATCGGCGCGGGAAAGCTCCGGCGGCACGCGGCGCTCAACGGCGCGCTGCCATAGAAACTTGAAAAGCACCTGCGCGAACTGCCCCAACTCGTTCCACTCTTTCACCGGCAAATTGAGGACGATGATTTTACCCTCGAAGGTCTTTTCCGGCGTGATGTTGAGGCCGGTGCAAAACAGTTCCCGCAGCGTGCCGCGCAGAAAGCAATCGGCCATGCTGGTAAAAGTGCTGACGATCACTGAGCGCGTTTCCTCGGCGAGACCGGGAAACTCGTGCGTCCAGTAACCGTCCACGATCGCGAAATCGTCGCCTTCCTTGCTGCGCGTGCCAGCCTTGGTCAGATACTCAAAACAAAGCGAGCGATCCTGCCATGCGGCCTCGCGCAGTTCCGCCAGCGAGCGCGGCGCGGAGGCAATGATGCGGTAAAGGTTCGGCAACGTCACCTCGGCCCCGGCGAGCAAGGCAAGGTCGATGGTGTTGCGGAGCAACTGCTTCAAGGCGTAATGCCAGTAAGAATCCCCGCCGCCGACACTGCCGCCCTTGCGCCGTTCGGCGACTTCCAAGACGCTGCAAAACAGATTGACGAGGTTTTCGGTCTGGCCCGCGCCTTCGCCCTTCCGCTCCAACTCGTATTGCAGAAAGTTGAACCGGAAATCATTGCGCGGTGAAAAAACCCAAAGGTCTTCAAACCGCCCGGCGTCGTGCGCCAACTCCATCCAGTTGCGCAATTCATCAGTCTTCGCGGTCAGCACAAGGCCGCCCATTTTGGCAGCGAGAAATTGGCGGGCGATGTGGTAGCCGCTGCCGGAAGTCTTGCCGGAACCGGTCCCGCCAAAAATCTGCGTGCCTTGGAAAGCGTCTTTGAGACACCACGAATTTTCCGGTCGCTCGGCGTCGTCCTCGCCGCCCAAGCGAAGCAAAACATGATCGTCTCCGGGCCAATCCGGCACCGGGGTTGAGGTCGTTGCTGCCCGGCCCGGCGCGCGCTCGGCACGGGGAACAATTTGCCCATCTGGTTCGGAAGGAAGACCGCTGCTCATGCGATTTTATGGCCTTTGGCAGCGGCGGAAGACGAGAGAAAAACCCGGTCGTTCTGGCGGCGAATTTCAAAACCTAAGCTCCGCTTAGGGAAGATGTCTGAATGCTAAAAATGCTCTTTTCCCCTCTCTCGTTGGGAACGGTTCCGGTGGGCAAGAAAGCAAGTTTTCATGCAAACATGTTTACATGCTGACACGGGCAGTTTTTGCCACGGCTCAGGCAATAGGTTGAGGATCACGTTATCGCGGAAGCAGAGTGCGGATCGAAGCCAGCGGCAGGAATAAACGCAGGGGTTCGGACACTAACGGCACAAAGCCAAACTTGCGGTAGAACGCGGCGGCGGATTCGTCTTTGGCATCGACGAACATGCCCGCGACCCCAAGCTGGTCTGCGATAGCGGCGACTCGTGAAAGGGCTTCGGCCAAGAGCGCGGAGCCGTAGCCTTTTCCTTGATGCTGCGCGGAAACCGCCAGCCGCGCTAAAACCACTGCGGGGATTTTTGAGGGCAGGCGTTTGGCGATTTCCGGTGCGAGACGGTCGGTAAAGCCCTCGGTCGCGGCGAGGGTGAAAAACGCGAGGATTGGCTTGGGGCTGCTGACATCGCCCTCGGTCAAAACAAAGGTGCGGGAAATCCCCCGTTCTTGATGCTGGCGGGCGGTTTGCCGAAGAAAAACATTCAGGGCGGCAACGCCACAATCAAAGTGCTCGCGGTCGTGATCCCGCGCGAGCGGTTCAACGACTCGCACCGATCAAATCCTCCCGGCGGGCGAAAGCGCGGGTCAATGCCGCGTTGGGGGCAGGCGGATGGTCCAGAAGCCCAAGAATGCCCTTGGCGTCGTCCTCGGTCAGCCGCAACAGGCGTTCTTGTTCCAAAACCGCATCCGCCTCCCGCGCCGCCGCATTGAGAACGAAACTGTTCAAGGATACGCCACGCCGGGCCGCAGCTTCCGCGAGCCGCGTGCGGAGCGGGCGGGCCGTGCGAATCGTCAGTTGTGCGCGTTCGGGTTCGAGATGTTCCATAAATAGCCTCCAATAAGTGACAGCATTATGATGTCATTATATCAGAAGCGGAAGGAAAATTCAAGGGGCTTGAAAACCCGCGTCACGGCCCGGAATCACTGCGGCAACGCATCCACGCGGAGGAACAATCTCCGGTCGCGCGCCATGTTGCATGACAGCGAGACGGCGCGGCGATAGCTCAAGCAGCGATAAACCCTGCCCGTTGGCTGGAAGCCCGGTGCGGCGACCACGGCAACGCGCCAGATTTTAGCGGGTTTGCCATCCCGACGCACAAGTGACGGATGCGGCCCGGTCATGCGGATGAGGGGGTTCATGGCTGCACCTCGGTTTGAATGTTCAGGATGTAATCCGCCGCTTTCTGAGCTTGGGAGGCGGCGCGAATGATCCAGCCTTTGGCGTCCTTGGATTTGAGGGCGTCTATCCAGCCTTGAAGATATGCGGCGGAGTTCTGCACTTCTGCCTCAAGAATTCCCGCGTGGGCAGACAGGAAGGCCGCGCCCATTTCGGCAACGAGTTCTTCTTCGGCGTAGATTTTACGTCCGTCACCGGCGGCAAAGCTGCCTTGGTTTTCCAACATCGACTTGCGCGCCAAGCGGGACGCATGGCCGGTGGAGTGACTTAGCTCGTGAAACAAAGTCGAGTAGTAAGCGGCTTCGCCCACGAAAAAGCCTCGTGCCGGCATATTCACGGTGTCCGTTTTGAGGGAATAGCAGGGAACGGGCCTACCTTCCTCAAACTGCGGCTGATTTGGCATTGCGGCGACAATGGCGCGGGCGCGATCACCGGCGGCGGTTAAAGGAACGTCACTCTTTACCGGCTCGGGAAAAGCGATTCCCTCTATCTGCGCCGCGTTGAAAACGGTGTAGCTTTTCAAGTAGCCGCGCTTGCGTGCGGTTTCCGTGTCCGTTTGCTCATCGGCCTTGGTGAATGTGCCGTATTTGACGACAAGGGAACCTTTCTCACCCTTCCTCACATGTCCGCCGAGTTCCTGAGCCTGCAAATAGGTCAGGAAATACGGCGAAGCGTAGCGGCGGAAAGCCAGTAACAGAAGATTGATTCCGCGATAGGGTTTCTTGCTGACAAAATTTGTTGGAAATCCGATTTTGGAAAAGTAGGGAGACTGCCAAGGGACAACGCCATTTTCAAGTTGCTCGATGATGAGGTCTGTAACCCGTGAATAGATGTCTTGGTTCATTTCTGGGCTCCCTTCCGCTTGCGGTTCAGAATCAGAACTTCGGAGTTCGCGGAAATCCGAATCAGCCTCGGCTTTTGCCGGATGCGAACGACTTTCCCGAATAGGGTAACAAACTCGCGGGTGGACTGTCTTACCGCGATCACGGCGGCGCTTTCGGTGACACGGATAACCAAACAAGGTTTTTCCGCGAAGCGGACAACATCCCCAGCGCGCAAGCGGAACGGGGAATTTAGGCGCAAGCCATTTTGCAGTGCTAGAAAGTCCTGCTTTGCAGCAGGAACGCGGATGCTGTCATCTCCGCCAGTGGCGGAAACAATTCTGTTTGCAGTGTTGTATAGTTCGGCTCGGCTCTTGAGCCCTTTGATTTTAGGTAGTGTGGTTGCGTTCATGGTCTTTTTTTTGTGCTCTACGGTTCGTATTCGGTCTGTCGCCCCTTTCATCAAAAGAGGCCGCGAGCAGGGCGGCGCGTGGGAGTAGTCTTCAGAGGGCACCACGAACGCCCCCTGCTCATCAGCGGCCTCGATGAAGGGGCGGCGGGTAAGAAGGGCAGTTACAGCACAAAGGACCTGAAAGGCGGCTCGCTACGCGGAGGCATTCCTAGCCGTCGAAGCGAGCCAGCGAGCGGGACGGCGTTAGCTAACCTGCCGAATGGCAGCTAACTGAAACGGCACGTAAAGGACTTGGGAAATGGGATGGTGAAGTGAAGCGGAACAGGTGACGGTTCCCAAGTCCTTTTGGTGCCTCCACAATCACGCGGAGGGGCAACTGTGCGCGTGGTCGGGGCGTAGGCGTGCGCTGGGGAGATGGTGAAGCGCGCAAGCCGGAGCCGGGTTTTGCGCTCTGTTGCCGGGGCAGGATCAACCGCCCTGGTGCGCCAGCAGGCGTCACGAAGGCGCTACCTACTGGCGGCAGGACAAGCGGCTGGTCCGTCGTTTGAACGCGCGAGGCACGAGCCGGCAAATGCGGACGCGCCGCGCATGGCTGGGGTTGGAAAGAGGGGCGTTGCGGGGATACTTCCCCGCTAGAATGGGGAGCGGGAGAGTTCCTGGCTACCGCGTGGGGAAAGTCTTTTCCCCAGCCTGTACTAAAGAAGTGTTAATACTGCTATCCTACACTTACATTTGCCGAGCAAATGAAGGGTGCGCCAGTGAGCAAGAAATCAGAAGGTTTGTCGTTTTGTGAATTAAAGAAACAATACTGTGAGGGTTTCATTCGCGATGTAGTCGAATGGCAGATCATCTGTCTGGATGTGATGTCGGCGCATGAGGGTTTCAAGGCGTGTGTTGCTTGCCTCAGTGAGCATTTGAAACGGTATGCGCCGGATAAAGTTGCGGAAGGTATTCCAAAATCGGATGCGGGCGGTTCAGGCGAGGTATTCTATGCCCCGGCTGTGACGATAGCATCTTTGCTGCACCGGGCTGGTTGGGATACATGGCTGCGGCAGAACATTCCCACTTTCGAGCCGAGATACACGCTGCCGACTAAAATCGAGCGGCTGGTGCAATACGGGCATTCGCACCTGTTGCTCACTCCGTTTAAGGAGCTTGTAGCCGAAGCCGAACAGGCTTTGGGCTAGGGCGGGAATCGCCGCTAAAGCGGCTGCTGGTGGGTACGAGCCGTTTCCGGCGAATTTGCAGAAAGCTGCCGGATGCCAGCATAGATTCCGGCACGGTAAGGACTTGGCGTGCGGTGGTGAAGCGAAGTGAAACATCCGCTCGATCAAAGTCTTTTCGGTGCCTCTTTAGTTCACGGAATGAGCAACTGTGTGGGAATTTCGCCGTAGGCGTGCGCGGGAGAGGTGGCGGCGCGTGTCAGCCGGAGGCTGAAACCCCCACTCTGTTGCTGTGGAAAGTACAATCGCCCTGGCGCTGGCTCTGTGGGCAGCGCGATGGCGCTAACTTTGCGGCGGAACGGCGAAGCGGCTGGTCCGGTGATTGACCGCGCGAACTTGTGAGCCGTCAATGCCGGACGCGCTGCGGGTGGCGGCGGCGAGGGGCGTTGCGGGGAACCTTCCCCGCTAAAATGGGGAGCGGGAGAGTTCCCGGCTACCGCGTGGGGAAAGTCCTTTCCCCAGCCCTTCATATCAACGATACATTCATCAGCTCGGTTGTGCCCACCTCTGCAACGTAGTATTCAACACTAAAATTAGCACGCAGCGTATGTCATCGTCTAGGTTGAGATACGATATATCTTGAGGCCATGAAGCCAACAATACCTTTTGTATCCTGAACAATCCACCAGTTTTGTCCCGCTTCTTGTAATACTTTCAAGTTCTCTCCCACCGGCGATTTGCGAAGTATGGTGTCTTCCGAGTTATCATTGTCTATCGATCGAATATTTGTCGAGCCATCGCGGGTATAGGCCGTTTTCGCCGGGCGCCAATCGTCCGGAGAAATCCCATGGCCATCTTTGAAGGTGGTTCGCGAGCCAAGCTGCTTGTGAGAAATAACATGTAAGGCCGAGTCCTTCCACATTACGCCGATTTCGCTGAGGGCGATTCCCGCCAAACTATGACGGTCTGATGATTGTAGTCGATAGTCTATTGCGACGATAACGGACCATTGATCCTTCCCAAGAGGCTCGACCAAACCGTTTCCAATGATTTGATACTGACGGACGGGATTTTGCTTAGCGTATTCCTCACATTTAGATGCCCACTTGGCATACGTAAGCGGCCCATGAGTAAAGTAGTCAATTGGAAATGCAATATATTCAGCGGTCGCGACTATACTGCTGTCAGCAGCGACATAGTGCTTAACAAAAATAAAAAGCTCATTGATTCCAGGCTTGGTTAACTGTGTGGTGGGACCGACAGCTTGGGGATTGTTATTGACATCGACGGATAAAGTAGTCTTTACAGTTGTTGGAACATCAAAAGGTGTAACCGCCCTCGCTTTCATGTCCGCGTTCTCTCGTGCCAAAGATTCATTGAATTTCGCGAGTTGTTGTCGTTCCGCTTGAAGTTGCTTGAATGCCTCACGATTCACCACTTCCTGTTGTGACGCCATTTGCACCTTAGCCGCGAGATCGGCGTTAAGATTACGATTAGCTTCCTCTTGCCTCGTAGCGGCGCGTAACTTAGCAGTTAATTGCGCATTCTGATTGTCCGCTGATGGAAGTCTTTGGGTTTCAATCGTTTTCGATTTTGCTTTTCCATCGGAGTCTGCATTTGGCTTTATACATAGTAAGGCCCATAACGCGGCACAGACCGAAATGCCACAAGCGACGGGATGCGTCTTTACGAAAGCTGCAATATGCTTTTCCGGCGAAACGCCTCTACCGGAAACATTTCCAGCAGAGCAGTTAAATTGCGGAAAAGTAGCAGAGGATGGCGACGATGTAGTTTGCGCACCCGTGTCCGGCATCAATCCGCGACAGTGAAGACAATCAAGAAAGTGTGGCTCGCTCCAATTGCTGCAGCTAGGGCATTGGACTAAAGCATCTCTTTCTTTAGTTAGTAGCGTAATCCATTCATCCGGCGTCAAGCGATAATGTGGTAGCGATGAACCGCCGTGAAATGTTTTGATGAATGCTGTTTGGACCTCTGAGGAGAGACCTGCGAACCTCGCGGGACCAACGGGCGGCGGCTCTGCTGTGTTGTTTGCAATGTAAGGAAAAATGCCATTTTCAATGAGATAAACGTTGACGCGATTGACGTGCATCGCGTTTTTCAAAACGCCATTAAATGGGTGGAAGCCAACAAGAAGTTCGAAAATATGGACGGCAAGCGCGAAACGATCGTGAGTTTCAAGCCAATCAAAGCTTCCACGTTTCTTGCCTTGGATTTCGGGTGCGATCCAATCGTCGATAGCCACTTGGCAACGAAAACATTTACTGTTGCTGGCCTTAATCTGAAAAGAGTCAGTGTCTATGAATGTTACCAATCCATCGTCGCGACACAAAATATTCGCGGGGTTCATGTCGCCTATGACATGACCAGCATGATGAATAAGGTTTACAGCGGATGCTAGATTGCTTGCCGCCTGGAAGCAATGCTTTCGCGTAAAACCTGGATGTTTATCTCTCCTCTGCTTTGGCTGTTGGTAATTGTAAATTACCTCCGCCTGCTGCTTCATATAGGGCATTAAAAACCCCACAAACAATCCAGCCTCCTGCACAGTATCCACAGGCCACGCAATTGAAATATGGCCGCGATTAGGATCGTGCGGCGGTCGCGCGATCATTGCAGGAACCTTTTCTGATGCTTCTTTAAGGCGTGCCGAGAATTCAGTTCCGGTTTCCGCTGGCCCCTGGCGATAAAGCTTCAACACTAATTCGGGGTCAGATGTAAGAGTCCACACCACACCTTCTCCTCCCTTGCTTAGTTCTCGCCCTAATATAAGAGGCTTTCCCGATCCTGAGTACAAAGTTTTCACGCGGTTGATTCGCGATCCCGACAACACAACAGCAAAGTGATGTCATCATAAACCTTTGATGTCACGCTTCCTGATTCGATGAATGCTCGGAGGTCCGCCTGGCCGCTTTCGGAATCATGTGATTGCTCTATAAACTTAAACAATGGGGTGACGAGATGTGGAACCGGCTCATCGCCGCGGATGAGGTAATCCATCAGGCCGTCTGTGCTCACGATAACGGCGTGCGTTTTATCTTGCATGGTTGTTACCTGAAGATCGGCAGTCCAATTTTTCCCCGTGACAAAACAAGTTTCGTTTACATATTCTCCCTTTTGAGGCGTGAACAGACTCAAAACTCTACCATCGGATGCGCTCAATATCGCCCCGCTGTCGCCAATAGTACCTTGAATGCAGAGATTGTCGGTAAGTAGGACGACGCAAAGTGTGCAGGCTAGATCGCGGATGTTCAAGCCGCTCCTTTCTGCTTCACTCTGGAGCCTTACATTAACGAGTTGAAAAGAGGCTTTCATAACATCCTCATCCGGGGGTAATCCAGAATTCAGGCTATTCGCGATAAATTCAACCGCTTCCGTGACCGCCAACTCAGCCCCGATCTCTGATCGCGCCGCCGAGCCGGCCCCATCTGAAACTGCCAAAATGAGAGTGCCATCTGGAAGTATTTTCCAATGATATGCGTCCTGACAAGTGGCCCCAGCCTCACGGTGCGAAACTCCAGCGACCGATGCACCAAGCACTTTCCAAGACTTAGATTCAAGAATATCGTTCATCAATCGATGACAAAATCAGAAGTTGGTTTGTCGAGCGCAACAGCTTCACCGGGAGTTGAGGAGGAAACTTTACCTAAGCTATTGGAGAGCCATAAAAAGAGTTCACCAAACTGCAACCCCTTTAAC
>JAYVRQ010000710.1:0-10949 GCA_043776145.1 Chthoniobacteraceae bacterium | reverse complement strand
GGTATTTCGGCGAAGACACCAAGGAGTTCAAATCCGGCGGACGCGTCGTTACCGAAGGCTCGTGGGAGGCCGGGGTCAATGGCTACCCAGGCATCATGATGCCAGCCAACCCAAAGCCGGGTGCGCCTTACAAGCAGGAGTATTCGCCGAATAACGCCGAGGACATGGGCCAGGTCGTGGCCGTTGGCGAAACCGTGACCGTGCCCGCCGGAACCTACAAGGACTGTGTGAAGACCAAGGAGTGGTCCATGCTGGAGTCGGGTCATGGCTTCAAATGGTTTGCCAAAGGTGTCGGCTTCGTCCGCAGTGCAGCCTCATCTGGCGAGGTTGCCACCCTGATGTCGGTCTCGAAAAAATGAAGCTCGCGCGGCGTACGCACCCATCCATCGCATTCCTCCTCGCGTGCGCCGCAGCATTCGCCGCCGAATCTTACCGCCCCGCGATCGACCCCGCCAACTTCACCCATCTAGTCAGCAACCCCTGGTTCCCACTCATGCCCGGCTCCACCGCCACCTTTATCGAGCAGATCGGCCGCGAGAGACGGGAAAATAAAGTCGCGGTGACTCACGAAACGAAGGTGGTCATGGGTGTGAAATGTGTCGTCGTGCATGACACGGTTACGCTCGATGGCGCGATCATAGAAGACACTTACGACTGGTACGCGCAGGACAAACAGGGAACAGTCTGGTATTTCGGCGAAGCCACCCGCGAGTTCAAGACCGGCGGGCGCGTGAGCACCGTCGGTTCGTGGGAAGCGGGTGTGAACGGCGCGCAACCGGGCATCGTCATGCTCGCGCACCCGCGCGTCGGCGAACGTTATCGGCAGGAATACCTCCCAAATGTGGCGGAAGACATCGGCCAGATCGTTGCGCTGGCTGAGACGGTCACGGTACCGCTGGGCACCTACAAGGAGTGCGTGCGGACGCGGGAGTGGTCGATGCTGGAGTCCGGCACCTCGAAGAAATGGTATGCCAAAGGCGTGGGCCTCGTCCGCGCAGAATCCACCGACGGAGAAGTATCAACCCTAGTCTCACTCACTCGAAAATGAACACCACACGTCTCATCCGCAATGTGCTCATCGCCGCAGCCTTAATGCTGGCCACCCTGCCTGCCTCCGCGAGGATCACCCGATCGCGATCCACCGCATCCTCAACCACCGCCGCGCCGGGCGGCAAGCCATCCCTCCTGACTCCATTTTACTCACTGGTCATCGGTGGTGGCTTTGAATATCAAAGGGACAAGGATCAGACCGAGTATGGGTTCCCGATCCTGATCGAGTATAACTTCTCGGAGCGGATCAAGCTAACCATCGAACCCAAGTTCTCCAAAATCGTCGGCAGGAATCCCGACGTGCGTTCCGTCGGCGGCTTCGGCGACCTCGACACCACGCTGGACTACGAGTTCCTGCGCGAGCGGCGCTATCGCCCCGCGCTCAGTCTCGAAGGTAGCATCCGCTGGCCCACAGCGGAAGATCCCGACCTGGGCGATCCCGGCCGCGACTACACGCTCGGCCTCATCGCGAGCAAGGATTTCGTTTTCATGGATGTCGATTTGAACGTGCTCTACACCTTTACCGGCGACCGCGATCAGGACGACACGGTCGAGATAGCGCTGGCGAGCGAGTGGCATATTACCCATTACGTGAGCCTGATCGCCGAGGTGGCCAACGTGCGGCGGATGGGCAGCGTCCGCGGATTCGAGGCCGGGGAAAAGAATGAAACCGAAGCCACGGTCGGGCTCGCGTGGCAGGTCAGCAAATACCTCAAGCTGGAGCAGGGGGTCGTCTTCAAGGAGCATGGAATCTGGGAGGCAGTCTTCGCGTGGGAGTGGAGCTTCGGCGGGGACTGACGGAGATTGGGCGATTGAATTATTGGGACTGGATCGTTGGATTGGATCGTGGGACTGGATCGTGGGATCGGATTCGTCGAGCAGTGGAGGGCCAAAGGCCCGCATCTATCCCAGCCTGGGGCAACGCCCCAGGAAAGTCCCATCGACCAGCGTGAGGGCTGAAAGCCCGATCTATTCGCCAGCATCTCATCAGTAATTGCCCAATTTCATTTGGGAAATGTTTTCCGCCGGCGTTAAGCGGGAATTAAGGGTGCTGCGCGATGCTTCGTCTCGTGAACCGCCTGTCTGCCATGTCGGTGGAAGACGGGGCACTTCATCAAAGCCACAAACCAGCAAACACCTAACATTCCAAATGAAGACACAACTCCAAGCAACATCTCATCGCACCGCACTCCTTTCAGCAGCAGCCACACTCCTGATATTGCTTCCATCGGGCGGCAGTAGCTTCGCCGCCGACATCGAGCAGCCCTCCCTCGACAAACTCAAGCATCTCAAAGTGGCTCCCCTGAGTCAGCGGGTTGACATTAAGAAGCCGGCGTTTTCCCATCCCACCGAAATCACCCATCCGTTGTATCCCATCAAGGCCGTGACGCAGACGATCCTGCTGGGAAATGTGGCTGGGCAGGTATTGCAGGTGGCCTATACGCTATTGCCGAAAACCAAGACGATCACTTGGGACGGCAGGGAGATTGAAACGCTCGCCGTCCAGTATGTCGCGCACCTGGACCGGCGCATCGACGAATGCGCCATCGACTGGTATGCGCAGGCAGACGATGGGGCCGTCTGGTACTTCGGTGAAGATGTCTCCAACTACAAGGATGGAGAGGTGGAGGATACCGAAGGAACTTGGATGGCTGGCAAGGACGGACCGCCCGCGATGATTATGCCTGCCGCGCCGAAGGTGGGCGATGTCTATCGAAGCGAAAACATCCCCGGCGTGGCCTTTGAAGAAGTGCGAATCAAGGCAATCGATGTGACCGTCAACGGCCCGCTGGGTCCGCGCAAAGGTGCGATAGTCGGCGAGGAACTCCACATGGAGGGGACTTACTCCGACAAGACCTTCGCACCGGGTTACGGAGAGTATGTCAGCACGACTCCCTCCGAGTTGGAAGCGGTCGCGCTCGCGGTGCCGATTGACTCCCTCGCTGAGCCTGTTCCAGCGGAACTCAAGACGCTCTTTCAAGATGCGATCGAGATCTTCAACATCGCGGAATCCCAGAAGTGGGACATCGCATCAGCCAGACTTCAGGAGATGAAGAAAGCCTGGGATGCCTTTCGCGCGCGGGGTGGAGTCTCGACGCTTCTCGCCACCCAACTCGACCGCGGCCTGCGCGCTTTGGAGGGCGATGCGCTGGTGCCCGCCGTGGCTGCGAAGGTCGGCGAAGGCGCGCGCAACAGTGCCATCGAGGTGGCGCTTTCCGCGCTGGACTTGCAGTTGCGTTATCGCGCTCCCGCCGAAGTTGATCGCGACCGGTTCGCGGTCTGGGCGCGCAAGGCATCAGTCGATGCGAAGACTCAAGACCTAGGCTATCTGTATAGCGATGTCGTGACCCTTGAGCTAATCGACGACCGCGTCGGGCACACGCTGGGCACCGCCGCCGGGCGCATTACCTCGCTTCTGAAGGAACTCCGCACCGCGACCAAGCTGGAGGATTTTGCGAAGGCGGGTGAGACTGCGGGGAAGCTAGTGGAGGCTGTTGAGAAATAGGAAAGATAGCAGTCTCCACTGTAGTCGTCTTACTGACGGGACCGTTGGATGGACTACAGATTGCGCCGGAGGCGCAGCGGAAATTAGCCGGTGGTGAAGCGAGTCCGCGAGCGAGAACCACCGGACCTGTGAAAAAATGATCCCGCCCCGGCAGGGGCGATGGCATCGAGCGTCCATCGTCGTTCCATCGCCCCTGCCGGGGCGAGTTGTGTTCATCGTTTGATTCCGGTGGTTCTCGCTCGTGGACTCGCTTCACCACCGGCTAATTTCCTTGGTGCCTCCGGCACCGGGGCCTTCGACTGATCTGTAGTCTAACCTGCCGTCTCCTCAGTACTGAGGAGGTCGCAGCATGGACGACAAATTGTCCTCGTTCCCAAACTCCGTTTGGGAATGCACTTGGGAGGGGAACTCTGTTCCCCAGGCGGGGGTGTCCGCGGGTGGGAGCGCACGCCCACCCGCGGACACCCCCTCCACGCGAAACAGAGTTTCGCCCGAAAGTGCGTTCTTAAACGGAGTTTGGGAACGAGGACAAGACGGGCCTTCGGCGCGGGAAACACATGGCGCGCGGAGCGACGCCATCCACCCAAATTGGTTTTCAACAGGCTGTTAATCAGTCCGGCGGCGAAAATATACCGGACCCATTAAGTAACTCTTAAGCGGGTTCGTGTTCGATCACCCATCCGCACCACGTCCCGGCCCCGAGTCTCGTGAAAACATCACCTGTTCGGAAGCGCCGGGAAAACCACGCGGGCCACACTAGATATGAATACAGCAAACACCCCGTCGAGAACTCCCACTGCGTCGATTCACCAGACTGAGCGACGCATGGTAAAAAAATACCACGCCGCCGTCGAACAACTCGAAGCCCGCATCGCGCCTGCGGGGCTGATCCTCGCGGTCTATGAAGCCGCGACCCACGCCCTCACGCTCACGGGCGACGATCTGGACAACAAGGTCGCCATTTTCCAGACCAGCCCCACCACCTGGCGGGTGGAGGGACGCGATACTTTCGGGACGGATCCGGTGCTGGAAACCGCGATCAACGTACTCGGTGAGACGCAGTTCGATGTGGGTGTCATCGCGAAACTGAACATCGTGACCAAGGGCGGCGCCGACCGTGTGGAGATTACCAATCTCTACAACCTGACCTCGCTCAATGCGGACATGGGTGCGGGTGATGACTCTTTGAAAACCGAAGGCTTCCGCGTGAATGGGAACGCGGCTTTTACTACTGGCGCTGGCGTGGACAGCGTCGAGTTCGATGGGAACCTCGGCAAAATCACCGGCGACCTCAGTATCACCGACAGTGGCGACGGGTTGACCTTCACCTTCCGCGCCGAGCAGACGCGCATCGGCGGTAAAGTCACTTACACCGGCAGCGCGGGCGTTGATATTTTGACCATGACTACCGACACGATGCTCACTGTCGGAAAGGGGATCGACTTTACGGCCAATGGCGGCAACGACCGGCTCGTTTTTGGTAACGAAGGGACGGTCGCCATCGGACGCGGCGCGCTGGGTCGCTCGGTGTTTTACCACGGCGGCGATGGCAACGACCGCATTGCGATCAATAGCAGCATCGTTACTCTCGAAGGCTCGGTGGAAATGGACGGAGGGAATGGCAATGACACGCTCGATGTCGATGGGTTGCGCGTCTCGATTGGAAAATCCCGCGTCGGCATTTCGGCCCGGCTGACCGGCGATGCGGGCAAGGATCAGATCGATCTTCAGGGCAGCACACTTATCGTCGCCGGACTCATTCAGATGGATGGTGGCGCGGGGGACGACCTGCTCGATCTCTCCAGCGTGCATCGCCTCGGGCTCAGGGGTGGCACCCACTTCATGGGCGGCGCAGGCTTCGATGAATTCAGGCTGGGCGCGGATTCGCTCCATGTCCGGGGCGATCTCTTTTTCGACGGCGGCGACGATATTGACGAAGCGGAGGTCGAAGCGAACGGCATCATCAAAGGCGCAGTGACACAGCATCTCGGCGGCGCGACGACGGGCGCTCAAATCGCTGCGGTGCTGGGCCGGAGCGGGATGCGCGACAGTTTGGAAATCATCGGCGCGCTGACGGTGGATGCGACCGGCGACGCTGCCTCGACCGACGATTGCAAATTCACCAGCCTGAAACTTGGCGGCCCGCTTTCCATCAAGCTCGGGGAAGGTGTGAGCACCGTGGACATGGATAACGTGAACGCGCTGGCCGTGATTATTGAAACGCGCGGCGGCAACGACGACGTGCAGATCGAGGGCGACGGTAACTTTGGCATCTCGGCCTTCGGGGGTCGGACCACGATCCTCCTCGGTGCCGGCGACGACAGCCTGCTCATCGGCGAAGGTTCGGAAGACAACCTCGTGCGTTTCCACCGCATCGTGACCGCCGACGGCGGCGAAGGCAGGGACACACGCAACGACATCGTCGCGGACAACGAATTCGACGACACGGCGCGCTTCGTGGATGGTGCCTTCGAGGTGGTGCTACCGCCAGCCATGTGAGCCTTCGGCGAGTCGGAGTAATAAGATGCGTTTTCCTAAAATAGTCGGCCCGGGTTAAGTGGCGATTAAGGTGGTTCACGTTTGCTCACACACATCCGCACTCACTCCCGACCCCTGGCTTCGTGAAATGTTACGCGCCCGGAAGCGCCTGGAAAAACCACGCGGACAAAACGAAAAATGAAAACAGAATACATCCCATCGAAACTCCACACCGCTTCGCCAAGGCGGAGGCATCATTGGAAAACAGCAACCATCGCAGCAATGGCTGCGCTTCTCCTTCCAGCGATCGTCGAGGCTGGTCCGCCAGTCAGGCGATCGTCGGAAAGCGACCCATGCATCGTCACCGCGCGGTTCATGTTCCGCGCGGCGCAGCACTCGGCTCTGGACGACTACAATGTCGCGCTCGCCAAGGCTAACGACGAGCCGACCCAGGAAGCGCGCATTGCGGCAAGAAAGCAGGCTCGCGAGGATTACGAAGACGCGGTGGACCTGGCCAATGCACAGTTCCACGGGCGGCGCGACCTTTGCGAAGAACTCGCCGAAACGCGCTACAATCCGGTCATAAAGCCCGCCGACTTCCTGAGTGTCGCGGAGACCGCCGCGAAGCCGAACCCGCTGTTTCCGCTCGTTCCGGGCACAACCTATAACTTCCGCTCAGTCAGCGCGGAAGGCACCGAGACGGTGGAGTTCGCGGTGACGAGGGGAACGCGCACGATCCTCGGTGTCACCTGCATCACGGTCCGCGACACCGTGAAGCTCAATGGCAGTGTCAAGGAAGATACCGTTGATTGGTTCGCGCAGGATCGCAGCGGCAACGTGTGGTACTTCGGCGAGAACACGGCGGAGTATGAGGGTGGCCTCATCACCAGCATCGCCGGTTCCTGGGAAGCTGGGGTGCAGGGCGGGAAGGCGGGCATCATCATGTTCGCGAAGCCTGTCGTCGGGAAAGTGTACCGGCAGGAACTCTTCTACGGTGAGGCAGAGGACGCGGCGGAGATTCTCGCGCTCAATGAAACTGTGACGGTGCCAGCCGGGACTTACACGAAGTGCCTGAAGACCGAGGACTTCACGCCGATCGATCCCGCCAACAAGGAGTTCAAGCATTACGCGCCCGGCATCGGCAATGTGCTCACGGTCAATCCTGTCACGGGCAAGCGCGTGGAGTTGATTTCGGTGGTGAAGAAGTAAGTCTCGCCGCGCTGGCGATAAAGTTAGCCTTCGGCGCATCCCGCGTTTTTATTTTGCGGGGTGCGCCGATTTTTCTCCAAAAAAAACGGTGTCTTTTCGCAGCATCTTGCGCTTTCCGTCCGGTGCCATCCCGGATAGCGTTCATCCATGCCTACACTCGCTACTACTGTTGATGGATTGAAGTTGCCGAATCCTTTCGTCATTGGCTCCGGCCCGCCGGGAACGAATTTGAACGTCATCACGCGTGCTTTCAAAGAAGGCTGGGGCGCGGTGATCGCGAAGACGGTGTCGCTCGATGCGAGCAAGGTCGTGAACGTCACGCCGCGTTACGCGAAGCTGTATTCGGCGGATCGCAGCGAGGTCATCGGGTGGGAAAACATCGAACTCATCAGCGACCGGAAGTTTTCCATCTGGCTCGACGAATTCAAGAAGTGCAAAGACCAGTTCCCCGACGGCGTGCTCATCGCGTCGGTGATGGAGGAGTTTAACAAGGATGCGTGGATCGAGATCGTCGAGCGATGCGAAGACGCGGGCGTCGATGCGTTCGAGTTAAATTTTTCCTGCCCGCACGGACTGCCCGAGCGGAAGATGGGCGCGGCGATGGGCGAGAACCCGGAGATTCTCGAAGAAGTCTGCGGCTGGGTGATGGGTGCCGCGAAGAAACCCGTGTGGGCGAAGATGACGCCGAACGTCACGCACATCGAAGACCCGAGCCGCGCCGCCCTCCGCGCCGGCTGCCAGGGCGTGAGCGCGATCAATACGATCCGCAGCGTGATGGGCGTCGATCTCGAAACGCTGCGGCCCGAGCCGACGGTCGAGGGCTATACGACGCCGGGCGGCTATTCGTCGCGCGCGGTGAAGCCGATCGCGCTGCGCATGGTCATGGAAATCGCGCAGATGATCCGCCGCGAATTTCCCGGTCGCACGCTCTCCGCCATCGGCGGCGTCGAAAACGGGCGCGATGCGGCGGAGTTCATCCTACTCGGCGGGGACACGGTGCAGGTCTGCACGGGCGTGATGAAATTTGGCTACGAGCATGTGAAGCCGATGTGCGAGGAACTGCTCGCGTTCATGGAGAAACACCACTTCGCGACGCTCGCCGATTTCAAAGGCAAGTCGCTCGACTACTTCACCACGCACGCCGATCTCGTGAAGCGCCAGACCGAGCGCAAAGCCGCGCAAAAAGCTGCCGCCGACGCAAAGAAAATGGTCGCGGCGGATGGCGAATGGACGGGCGACGATTTCGTGAAGCAGTCCAACGATCTCGCGCGCGGGTAAGCCCGCAAGCCACCTGTCATTTTGTCATTTCGATGCGTTGACCGCTCCACTACGCCAGCCAGCTTTCGATCTGCGCGGCTTCCTTCATCGGGCCGACGACGGCGACGCCGAGGCGGCCGCGGTTCAGGCAGTAGCAGGCGCAGCGTTGCACGTCTTCGGGCGTGACGGCCTGGATGCGGTGCTCGATTTCACCGGGGTCGAGGACGTGCCGGTAGCTGAGCAGGCTTTCGCCCATCCACATCATTTGGTTCGTGGTGCTTTCGAGACCCATCAGCGTCTGGCCGATCGTGTAGTCCTGCGCCTGCCGCAGTTCTTCCCGGGCGGGTTTTTTGCGACAGATGTTTTCGAGTTCGCGCAGGATGAGGCGCATGGCGCGCTTGAGATTTTTCGGGTCGAGTCCGGCGTAGAGCGAGAAGGCTCCGGCGTCTTCGAGCGTCACCGTGCTGGTCTGCACGGTGTAGCAGTAGCCGCGGTCTTCGCGCAGTTTTTGGAAAAGGCGCGAACTCATGTTTTCGCCGAGGATGACGCTGAGGAGTTTGAGCGCGAAGCGGCGTTCGTCGCGGCGACCGAAGGCGTGGAAGCCCATCGCGAGATGCGTCTGCTCGGTATCCTGCGTGATGAGTGAAACGCGCGCCGGGCCTTCGCGCGCTCGCGCCCGGCTGAAGCGAGGGGTGCGGCCCGAAGGCAGCCTTTGCAAAATCGGCGTGAGGATTTCCAACACCCGCTCGTGCCGCAGCGCGCCGGCGACGGTGATGATCGTGGTGCGCCCGACGTAGTGCCTGCGCTGAAAATCCATGAGCTGCGCGCGCCGGAAGCCGCTGATCGTCTCGACCGTGCCGGTGAGCGGACGCCCGAGCGCGTGGCCGGGCCACATGGTTTGCGTGAGCATCTCCTGCGCGTGCTGCGCGGGGTTGTCGCGATACATCAGGATTTCCTCGCGCACGACATCGCGCTCTTTCTCGATCTCGTGTTTCGCAAAAACGCTGTGGCGATACATGTCGCCGAGCACATCGCAGAGCCGCTCGAAATGCTGCACGGCGGCCTTCGCGTAATAACAGGTGTGGTCCTCGGTGGTGAAGGCGTTCAGGTATCCGCCGACGCCCTCGACCTGCTCGGTGATTTCCTTCGCCGAGCGCTGGCGCGTGCCTTTGAAAAGCAGGTGCTCGATGAAATGCGAAATGCCGCTGGTGGTCGCGGGTTCGTGCCGTCCGCCGACCGCCGCCCAAAACCCGACGGACACGCTGCGCATGTGCGGCATATCGACCGAGGCGATCCGGCAGCCGTTGGGCAGCGTGGTGAGTTGATAGGGAAAATCCATTGGTGGTGTGCGGGCCTTGTTCTTCCTCTTCCTCTTAATCCTCCGCCGAGTGTCGGGAGGAAGATTAAGAGGAAGCGGAAGAATAGGCGCGCGATTCTTTACTCATCAACCCCCGACATGCATCTCATTTAGCACTCTTGGGCAATTTCTTGCTCGCGCGGAGTTCCAGCACATGCGCGGCGAGTTCGATGTCTTGGGGAAAGGTGATCTTGAAATTCCAGTCCTCGTTTTTCAGCAGTGCGATTTTTTTTCCGAGCTTCTGCACGGCGGAGACTTCATCGGTGACCATCTCGTGCTTCGCGATGACGGAGACATACGCCTGGAGAATGAGCCCGGCCGAAAAAATCTGCGGCGTCTGCATGGCCCATAGACCGCTGCGCTCCACGCTTTCCTGCACCATCTGCTCGGGGTTCGCGCGTTTCACCGTGTCGGGAATGGGCGAGGCGCAGCACGCGGCCCCGTGCGTCCGCGCCATGTCGAGCACGGCGCGGATGAGCGTCGGCGTGGTGAGCGGGCGCGCGCCGTCGTGGATGGCGACGAACTGGCAGCCTTCGCTCGCGACCGCCTGGAGGCCGTTCCAGACGGAATCATGCCGCTCGGTTCCGCCCGCGATGAGCTTGCCGACCTTTGGGATTTTTTCCGCCGCGAAAAGTTTCTCGAATTCATCCAGCCGGTCCTCGCGCGCGACGACCACGATCTCGTCGATTTCGCGGCAGTCGGAGAACGCTTTGAGCGAATGCCAGATCACGGGCTTCCCCGCCAAAGGCGTGAAGAGTTTGTCGAAACCCATGCGGCGGCTGCTGCCGGCGGCGACGATGATGGCGCTGACCATGCGGAGGTTGAGTGTTGCGCCGCTTTGGGTGGGAGCGCGGCTTAGGAGAGAACGGCGTTCACGGCGGCGCTGAGTGCCTTGCCATCCGCGCGGCCCGCGGCGCGCTCGACGGCGAGCTTCATTACCGCGCCCATTTGCGCTTTCGAGGTTGCGCCGGCTTCGGCGATGGCGGCGGTGACGAGTTGTTTCAGTTCATCCGGCGACAAGGCCTGCGGCAGATATGTTTCGAGAATTTCCGACTCCGCTTTTTCCTTCGCGGCGAGTTCGGGGCGGTTGCC
>JAYVRQ010000709.1:0-10960 GCA_043776145.1 Chthoniobacteraceae bacterium | reverse complement strand
GTTCTTGGTTTGGCATCCCAAGCTTTCCAACCCATTCCTCCAATTCGTACAAGTACTAAAATCTCTAGAAGATGGACTTTTTACACAGTCTCTCAGAGCGCCGGGATCAACTTTCGGGGAGCAGGCCAATTTCGAGTGAAGAGTGTTCTTGCGCCGTCGCAAGTTGGTGTTTTGATTCCATCGCGCACGCTTTATCCAACCGCGCCTGCTTGTGTCAACCGGATAATCCCGGATTGATTGCTATGACGGCGAGGAACAACTGGCTTACGAATTCAAGCTGCGCGTCACGATTGCAGCCAGCGGACAAGGGCGCTTTGGCGAGGAACTATCGTTTCCCGTGGAGTGTCGAGCAGCAGGTCTGACGCCGGTTCTCGTGGTGCTCGATCCGACGCCTTCACACCGACTCACTGAGTTGATCGCCAAGTTCGCGGAGAACGGAGGCAGGCATTACGTCGGTGCCGACGCATTGGCGCACATGGATTCCAAGGCGGGCAGGACAATGGCCGTATTTCTGGAGCGGTATATCAGACCTCCGCTGACTGAAATGGCGACGCATGAGGATACTGGGCGGAAACCCATTCAGCTTTCATGGTCGCCCGACGAGATTGTCATTCAGGGAAACAAGGACTGCATTCGCATCCCTCGGCGAAGTTGAACCTGCGTTGCCGAACGCATTCTTCATCGTATTCTAGGAAGACGCAGGCGTGCTGCGCGAGGATCCGGGCCGCGACTGGGCAGGGGCAAGAGTTTCACCATGCTGTTCTTCGCCGCGCGCGTGATCCACAAGAGCGCGATGCAGAACCCGAGTCTGGTGTGCCGACAGACCGCAACGATCTCGACGACCAGTTCTTCGGCCAGTTCCATCGGCTTCACGGGAGCGCCGGTGGAAAAGACCGACGCGAACACGCGCGCGGTCTTCGGTGACTACATTTCGATCTACGATCTCAGTAATCAGTGGTTGAACATGAATTCCTTCGCGTTCAACAGCGCCCAGAAGATGTCGCCATAGACTTTCGGCTGCTCTTCGGTCACGCCCCAGTGCGGTTCGAGTTTGATGAGTTCGGCCTCGGTGGGCTGGCGCCCGAAGGTCCGCACGTAAAGCTCTTGCACGATCTCGCGCGAGGTCTTTTTCGCATCCATCAGCTTCTTCACCACGCCGCCCTGCGCGATCTTGCCTTCGACGTTGTCGCCATTGATGAGGTGCAGCGCCTGCGAGAGGGTCGGGCCGACTTCTTCACGGCTGCAAATGCCTTCCCGATCCTTGCGCCCGAAGGTTGTCAGGAAGTAGTTCGAGGTCTTGCCGTCGGCGACTTCCACGGCGCGCGCGCCGATGGGCAGGCCGCGATATTTGTCATTTGTCTCGGCGACTTGGTTGATGCAGTCGAGCATCACTTCGGCGCGCATCCGGCGGACGGTGGCGTGGGCAAAATTGCGCTCGTCCAGCGCGTTGGTTTCGTTCGGGCGCGTGGTGATTTGGTAAGTGCGCGAGTTGCAGACTTCGCGGACGGTTTTTTTCAAGTCGTAGTTGTATTCGATGATCTTTTTCGCCAGCGCCTCGAGCAGTTCCGGGTTCGACGCGGGGTTGGAAATGCGCACGTCATCGACGGGCTCGACGATGCCGCGACCCATGTATTGCGCCCAAATCAGGTTTGCGATGTGGCGCGGGAAATACGGATTCTCCGGCGACGCGATCCAGTCCGCGAGCACCTGCCGACGATCCTTCCCCTTCGTGTCGGGCGCTTCACCGCCGGGAAATTTTGGCGGGATGACGCGCCCTCCGAGGGGATGCGTCGATTCGCCGCCGCCGCTGTTGAAGATGATCCTCTCCCGCGGATCCTCGCCTTCCTTCCGTGCGATCTGGGTGAAAAACGCGACGAGTCCGCGGTAGTCGTCCATCGTCCAGCGATCGAACGGATGATTGTGGCACTGCGCGCACTGGATGCGGATGCCGAAGAACGACTGCGCCGTGTCCTCGGCGAGTTTCAGCGGGTCGGTTTCAAGGTTGTAATAGTTCGCCGCCGGGTTTTCGAGATTGCTGCCGTTCGCCGAAATCAGCGTCCGCGCGATCTGATTGATCGGCACATTTTTCGCGAGCTGCTCGTGCAGCCAGTTGTAATAAGTCAGCGTGGTCTTGTAGCCGCCGTTTTGATTCTGCCCCGTCCGCACTTGCAGCAACTCCGACCATTTCAGCGCCCAGATATCGACGAACTCCGCCTTCGCGAGCAGCGCGTCGATCATCTTCATGCGCTTCTGCGGATCGGCGTCCGCGACGAATTTCGCCACGTCCTCGCTCTTCGGCAGCATCCCCACGAGATCGATGTGCGCGCGGCGCAGGAACGTCTCGTCATTGCAAACTTCGCTCGGCACCATGCGCAGGTTGCGGATTTTTTGATCGACGAGTTGATCGACAAAATTGCGTTCCTCGACCTGCGGCCACTCATATTTCAGCGCCTTCGGAATCACGATGACCTGCGAGCCGACGGTATGCGTCGCGAACCGCGCCATCACGAACGCCTCGCCGCGCTGCCCCGTGTTGATCGTGCCGTCCTTGTCGATCTTCGCGGAGCCTTCGTTACTCGTCAGGAAAAGCGCGAGGTCGCTCACGTCGCGATCCGTCCCATCCGAGTAGTGCGCGCGCACGGTGATTTTGAATTTCTGATCCGGTCCTTCGAGCAGCAGCGATTTCGGCAGCATTTCGAGACTCGTGCAGGTCGCCACTTTCGCTGCGTCGTCATTCGGCGCGCCCGCTTCCAGCCAGCGGATCAGCGTCTGCGCGATCTCGCTGTCTTTGGTAAAAAGTTTGCCGCCCGTGTGCGGTGCGGTGCCGATGTTTTTCGTAAGCAGCATCGACTCCTCGGGCAGTGCGAGATTCACGCGGCGGCCCGTGATTTCCCGCGTCAGCCGATAGTGATCGCCCTCGGGATCGTAGCCGAAAAGTGACAGCATGAACCCGTCTTTCCCGCGCGCCGAACCGTGGCAGCCGCCGGTGTTGCACCCTGCTTTCATAAAGACGGGCATCACATCGAGCCGGAAGGAAATCGGCGTGTCCACCGCCGCCTGCTCGACCTTCACCGGCACTTCCGCCGACTTCCCATTCCACTCGATTTTCAACGTCGTCTCCCCATCCGCCAGCGGCACCACGACTCCCTTCTCGATCTTCGCCTTCGCCACGTCGGCGATCGTGAATTTCGCCTCGCCCGTCACATCGCGATGCACGCCATTCGCCTCCGTAACGCGCACGACCATCGACTGCCGGTCACGCATGAACTTCAAATTCACATCGGTCGGGAAAACCTCGAAAGGACTCGCCGTTTCCAACGCCGCCGAAGCTGTGGCCGCTGAGATGAGAAACAGGGGAAAAAGAAAACGCATCATGTGTGAGTCGGAGTAGTTCTCCCGCGACAACCGAACGGCCAGGGGTTTCTTAGCGAAGCAGCAGGAAGGGAAATTGCGCGGGACGGATCGAAAATCTTCGTGACGAATGCGTCGGGCGGCTTACGATTCCGGCACTTTCGCCTCCCGGGGCTTTTTCACCGCGTCCGGCGAGTCATCCCCAGCGTTTCGATCACTAACCCTCCACTCATCCCATGAACTATTCCCGCAAATCCTCGCGCATCCTCACGTCCAGCATCGTCGGCCTCATCGCCGCCGCCGGTGTCTTCGCTCCATCGGCGACCAGCCACGCCGCCACGATTTATTGGGACGGCACGGGAACGCTCTGGAGTGCCGCTGCTTCGTGGTCCACGGCGAGCGGATCGACGACGCCGGATCAACTCCCGGTCGCGGCGGACATCGCACAGTTCAACATCTCCATCCTCAATACGGCGCAGACCGTGAGCTTGAACGCGAACCAGTCCATCGCGGGGCTCATCTTCAGCAGCACGGGCACCACGCTGCTGCAAGGTGGCGGGACGAATCGCGTGCTGACGCTCGGCGCGAGCGGCATCGTGGTGAACTCGGGCGCGGGTGCGCCGACGGTGGGCTCGGCGACGGCGAATCAAAATGTGGCGGTGACGATGAGCGCGGCGCAGTCGTGGACGAATAATTCATCGAGCCTGCTGACGGTGGTGAACAATGTGGTGAACGGCGGATTCCTCCTCACCAGCACGGGCGCGGCGAGCACGACAGCAACGGGGATCATCTCGGGAACGGGCGGGCTCACGAAGACAGGCGCGGGGACACTGACGGTTTCGGGCGTGAATACTTACACCGGCGTGACCACGCTCTCGGCGGGCACGCTGCGCGCGACGACGAGCGCGGCGGCGCTCGGCGCGGGCACGGGCGCGAACGCGCTCACGCTGGCCGGCGGCACGCTGCAACTCGCGAACGACGCGGCCCTGAACTTCGCGCGCAATACGACCGTCACGGGCAACGCGACGATCACCGCCGACCGGCTGACCTCCGCCGCGACGAGCACCACGCACACGCTCGGCACCCTTTCGATCGGCGGGCAGACGCTCTCGGTCACGCGCGGTTCGTTGATTACGACGACGGGCATCGGCGGCATCACATTTGGCGTCACGACGATGACGGGCGCGTCGGTTTTCGATCCGCAGGCAAGCGCGACGCTCACGCTTGGCACGATCCACGGCGGCGCAAACGGCATCACGAAAATTGGCGCAGGCACGCTCGTTCTGGCGGGCGCGAGCACGCACACGGGCGACACCACGGTGAGCAGCGGCATCCTCCAGATCAACAACAACACCGGCGCGGGCAACGGCAGCATCATCGTCGCCCCGGGCGCGACCACGGCGAACCGCGTCCTCGTCAATGGCGGCGTGACCATCTTCAATCCCATCAGCTTCGGCAACACGGTCAGCGTCGCCGGCGTGGGCGTCATTCAGCAGACGGGCACCGGGCAGGCGACGGTGAACGGGCCGCTCACCATCACCGGCGCGCCGAGTGCGGGCGGGCATTTTGTGGGCGGCACGGCGGTGGGAAATGAACTCGTCCTCGGCGGCCTGATCTCTTCCACCGTGAACCTCTCGCAGCGCGCGGGGCGGGTCATTTACAAAGGCGGCGGTACCGTGACGGCGGCGGGAACACCCACGCTGACCGTCACCGGCTCGGCGATCGTCGGAGCCACGAATGGCATCCCCACGGCCTTGACGCCATTCCTCGGCGGCTCGCTCGATGCCACGCTCGATCTGAATGGCTTCGACCAGCAACTGAGCGGGCTGCTGCTCGGGAATGCCGGCCTGAACTACATCGCCACGGTGAACGTGGGTGCGAAAACGCTGACGCTCACCGGAAATGTCGTCACGCAAACTCCCGGCGGCCTGACCGGCGCGCATACCATCAACGCCGTCGGCGGCGCGATCAATCTCGGCACTGCGGCGCGCACTTTCACCGTGAGCAACAGCCTCTCGGCGGACGATCTCGCGATCAACGGCGGCGCGATCAGCGCATCCGGCGGCATCGTGAAAGACGGCGCGGGCACGCTGGCGCTGAACGGCGTCGCCATCGCCGGGGCGCTCACCATCAATGACGGCGGCTTGCAGACGGGCACCTCGACGGTGATCGGCGGCTTCAGTTCCTCGGCGCTCACCTTCGGCGCGAACCCGCTCACTTTGCAGATGAAAATCGGCGGCGGCGCGGTGAGCGACCTCATCACCACCGGGCCGCTCACCACGCTCGGCGCGGGCAGCACCGTGGTGAATCTGTCGCAGCTCGGCGGCGCGCTGCCCGTCGGGAACAAGACACTCATCAGCTATACCGGCGCGTCGCCCGGCGTCGGCGGCTTCACGCTCGGCCCGCTGCCCGCGCGCGTCGTCGGCACGCTCACCGACACCGGCACTTCCATCGCGCTGAATGTCACCGCGAACGATCAAGTCGTGTGGGATGGAACGAACGGCCCGACCTGGTCGGTCGGCGCGACGGGGAATTGGAAGCTGCTCTCGAACAACACTCAGAACGATTACCTGGCGGGCGACGTCGTCCGGTTCCAAGACAGCCCGACCAGCAGCACGGTGGACATCCCCACCAGCATTTCCCCGGCGCACGTCACCTTCGCCAACACGTCCGCCTCGGGCTACGCCGTGACCGGCGTGGCGGGCATCGCGGGAGCCACCGCCGTCGTGAAATCCGGCGACGGCCTGGTGGTGCTCACGAACCCCAATAGCTACACTGGCGCGACCACGGTGAGCGCGGGCACCTTGGAACTCGACCACGATGCCCCGACCAACGTGGTGCTCTCCGCCACGAGCGGCGTGAGCGTGGCGAACGTCGCGACGCTGCGGCTCACGCGCGACGACGGCGCGTTCACTTTCAACCGCAACATCTCCGGCGCGGGCTTTCTGGAAATCAACCCGCACTCCGTGGCTGGAAGCGCCACGGCGCACGCCCTCGTCCTTTCGGGAAACAACACTGGCTTCACCGGACTGATGGATCTCCAGGCGCCGTTGAGCGGCACCTACCGCCTCACCAGCGTCACGCCGGCAGCACTCGGCGGGGCCACGATCAACGTGCAATCCGGCGCGCAGGTTTTCACCGCGGCCAATCAAACCTACACGAACAGCATCTTCATCACCGGCACCGGCTTCACCGACGCGAGCGGAAACCTCGGCGCGCTGCGGCTGGAAGGCGGGTCGAACTGGGCCGGCCCGGTCACCGTGAATGGGACCGCGCGGATCGACGCGCACAATGCCACCGGCACCGTGAGCGGCAGCATCACCGGCGGCGATCTCGAGGTGAACGTGACCAATTACAACAACAGCTACACCGTCATTTTTACGGGCGCGAATTCCTACGGCAACACGATCATCGGCGGCGGCAACACGCAGGTCGCGGGCGTGCCTTCGATGCGGCTGAACATCGGCAACGGCGGCACCACCGGCACGCTCGGCACGGGGCCGGTCATCATCAATGGCGACGGCGCGAACGGCGTGCTCGGCTTCGACCGCTCGAACGGCTACACCCTCGCGCAGAGCATCACCGGCGGCGGATCGAGTCCCACCCGCACGTTCATCGACCTCGACACGCTCGGCGCGGGCTTCAGCGATGGCGGCAACACGATCACCCTCGGCGCCGCCGCGCCCGTCTCGGGCGGAAATATCCGCGTCGCACAGGCGCGCGCGGGAGCGATGGCGAACTTCAGCGGCGCGCTCACTGCGGAAACCATCCGCGTTTCCACTGGCCAAAACGGCGGCGTGTTGAACCTGAACGCGGGCGCGGTCGTGAACTCCAATCAGCTCTACGTCGGTGAGGCGGCGAACTTGGGCGGCACGATCAACCAGAACACCGGGGCAAACGTCAGCGTGCTCGGCCAAGTGCGCGTCGGGCATTTCGGCACTGAAACCTCCACCTACAACATGAACGGCGGCGCGCTCACCCTCACGGGCGTCTCGCCAAATCTCACGCCTTCCACCGCCGCGGCGGGCGGCGCGTCCGCGACGGGCGATAACAACATCAACGGCGACGCCACCGCGACCATCCACGGCGGCGGCATCTACATCGGCGTCGATGGGCAGGGCACCTTCAACCACAACGGCGGCACGGTGACGACGAACTGGATCGTGCTCGACAATCGCGGAGCGAGCGTCGCGGGCGCGAACATGGCGGACGGCTTCGACCGCTACAACCTGAGCGGCGCGGGCAGCGTGCTGAATCTGCGGAGCAACTGGGGCCTGCTCGGACGCAACGAGGGCTCGTACGCCGTCCGCTTCGGCGGCGGCACCGTGCGCGTGGACAATACCGGCACCGGCACCGGCGCGAACATCACCATCCCGCTCGATGCCACGATCGACACCGTCGCATCCACAACGACGACCCTCGACACCAACGGCGCGGGCAACGGGCTGACGCTGACCAAGGACGTCCGCGGAACGGGCACGCTGAGCCTCACCGGCGGCGGTACTGTCAACGTCTCCGCCGCAGCAGTGCAGAACATCTCCGCCAATCTCTCCGGCAGCACGAACCTGACGAAACTCGGCAACGGCGCGACGACTCTCACTGGTTCCGGCGCAGGCTACACCGGCGCGGTGAACATCACCGCAGGCCAGTTGAATGTGCCGAATGATCTCGCTGCGGCCAGCATCACACTCGCCGACGCTACGACCCTCAGCGGCGAGCCGACCGTTGGCACCGTGACGCTCGGCACGTCGATCCGCGCGGATGTCATCTTCAATCCCAACACCGCGGGCGCACTCACCGCCGGCACGCTCGCCGTCAACGCCGCGAGCGGCATCCTCAGCTTCTCCGAAACACCGGCCGGTCCCGGCCCGTGGACGGCGATCAATTACACCACGAAAACCGGCGCTGGCACTTTTGGCGTCCTCGGTTCCGGCAGCTACCGCGTCCCGCCCACCGCCACCGACACTGGCAGCAGCATCGTAGTGAATGTGACGGGCACCAAGGCGCTCACTTGGGCCGGCGGTGGCGGCGTGCCGAACTCCTGGGACAACGCAGGCAATCTGAACTGGAACGCTGGCGCAGACTCCTTCTTCACGGGCGACACCGTGACCTTTGGCGACGGCCCGAGCGTCGTAAATGTCAACGTCACCAGCGGCATGAGTCCCTGGAAAACGACGGTCAATTCCAACACGAACAACTACAATCTGATCTCGACGGTCAACGGCATCGGCGGCCCCGGCAGCCTCGAAAAAACCGGTGCCAGCACGCTGACCCTCACCGGCCCGAATACCTACAGCGGGCGGACCATCGTCGGCGGAGGCATCGTCACCATTGCCACCCCGACCAGCCTCGGCAGCGGAGCCGTCGGGAATGCTTTGACCATCAGCGGCGGCGGACGGCTCAGCAACAACGCCAGCATCGCGCTCGATCTCGGCGTGAACCGCAACATCGCCATCGGCAGCGGCGGCGGCTCCATCTCGCACAATAACGCGACCGCGGTGGGCATTACCATTCCTGGCAATATCACCGGCAGCGATCCGCTCTCCTTCCACAGCGCTGCCGCGGGCGCGGGTACGTTCATCCTCACGGGAAACAACTCCGGCTACACCGGCGCGATCACCGTCGATGCGGCCACCACCGGTTACACCGTCCTGCGCATCGCCACACAAAGCGCCGCGCCCTCTGGCGGCTCGATCACGCTGAATTACCCTGCCGCCGGGGCGACCGGCAACGCCACCACGCTCGACCTTCCCGGCATCGCGCTGCCCGTGGGCGTCGGGCTGAACCTGACCAGCTTCCAGAACGGCGCGACCAGCCTGCGCACGCAAGTCACCAGCACCGGCGCGAGCTTCATCAACGGCCCGGTCACGCTCTCCGGCAGTTCGATCATCCAGATTACGCCGACGGGCAGTGTCACTTTCAACTCGCCCATCACTGACGGCGGCTTCACTGGCACCCTTTTCCTGCGGAACACCGGCACCGTCACCGTCAACAGCAACATCACGATCCCCAGCGGCACCGTCTCGCACACCGACGCGGGGCTCGGCATCATCAACTCGAACGGCAACAACTGGCTCGCCACGAATGTCGTCGTCGGCACGCTTCGCACGGGCGTGGCCGGCGCGCTCCCCGCGACCGCCTCACTGCTCCTCGGCCAAAACGACGCCAACGCCGCCACGCTCGATTTGAATGGCTTCGACCAAACCGCCGCGAGCCTCACGTCGAACCCGGTCACGACCGGCCTCAACAGCGTCGGTAAATCCATCACCAGCGCGACACCCGCGAAACTCACGATCAATCAGGCCTCGACCACGACCTACGCGAGCCTGCTCACGGGCGAGCTGAGTTTTGAAAAGAGCGGCGTCGGCCGGCTCTCGCTGCTTGGCGCCAATACGCACAACGGCGTCACCACTGTCTCGAACGGCGTGCTCAACCTCCAAAATCGCGGCGCGCTTGGCAGCACCACCGGCGGCACCGTCGTCGGCAATGGAGGCACGCTCGAAGTGCAGGGCAACCTCGTCATCGGCACCGAGCCGCTCTCGCTGAATGGCACGGGCTTTGGCGGCACCGGCGCGCTCCTCAACGTCAGCGGCACGAACACCTACGGCGGCTTCATCACCATCGCGACCAACGCCACCATCTCCGCGGCCTCCGGCTCCACGCTCAATCTTAACGGCGGCATCGACAAATCCGCCACCACCGTCACCTTCACCGGTGGTGGCTCGATTAACCTCAACAGCGTCCCCGTCAGCGGCTCGCTCACCGGCTCGGACCTCGTCGTCGATGGCGTCGGCCTCAGCATGAACGTCGCGAGCACCTACAACGGCCCGACTTTTGTGAAAGGCGGCGGCCTGCTTTCCAACGGCGTGGATCAAGCCGTGCCGAACGGCTCGAAAGTCACGCTCGGCGATGGCGCGACGAACACCAACGGGACGTGGCTCCTCAACGGCAAGACGCAAACCATCGGTGGCCTCGCCTCCGCGGGCACCGGCGTAAAATCCGTCGCCCTCGGCGGCGGCGCGCTCACGGTGAATCAAGCCACGGACACTGTTTACAACGGCTCGATCACCGGCCCCGGCACTTTTGAAAAGAAAGGCGTGGGCAAACTCGCGCTCACCGGCACCGTGGACATCCCGACGGTGAACGTGAACGACGGCGTGCTGAATCTCTACGTCCCGCTCGGCACCGGCACCTCGACCATCAACGCGAACGACGAAGTGAACATCGGCGTCAGCCTGACGCTCACCGCGCTGAACATCGGCAACGGCGGCGTGGTCAGCATTGGCACCCTGCCGCCACCTGCACCTGCCGCGTTCGATCTCGGATCGGAAGGCGGAGGCCTCGCCGACAGCGCGGCGCAAGCCGTGCCCGAGCCCGGCTCATTCACTCTCGCCCTCGGCGGCATCGCGACGCTCCTCGGCCTGCGCCGCCGCCGCTGATTCCCGATCGCTTCCTCTTGAGGGCGTCGAAAAAATAGTCCGGGGCTTTAGCCCGAGACGACGGCCACTCGTGATGATGGCGCTCCATCGCCATCCAGCGTTTGCGGGCTAAAGCCTCGAACTACTTTTTCGACGCCTTCTTAGAGACTGTGTAAAAAGTCCATCTTCTA
>JAYVRQ010000708.1:0-10962 GCA_043776145.1 Chthoniobacteraceae bacterium | reverse complement strand
CCATCCGCACCGGCCCGCACGCTGCGCCCGCGCGGATTAGTCGGCTGGCAAATTCGGACGGCAGGCCGCGATGCGCTGGTACCGCGCCGGGCTCGTCGCGCAGCAGATACAGCCCGCAGATGGAATGCACGAGCGCCGCCGTGGCCATGCCGCCGAGCGCGCCGTGGCGCTCGACGAGCACCGTATGCGCGCTCATCCGCGCCGCCGCCACCGCCGCGGCGAGCCCCGCCGCGCCGCCGCCGAGGACGAGCACATCGCATTTCATCGCCCGAGCAAATCCTCCCGCAGGGTCGCGCGCAACAACGCGATTTCCTCCGCGCTCACCGCGCCCTCGCGCCAGGCGATCGTGGCCGTGAGCCGCCCGCTGCGTTCGCTGAAAAAAATGCCGGAGCCGGGCGGCGCGGAGACGGATGGGATGTGCCAGCCGTTGTCCACTTTCGCGCCCGCGAACTCGGCGCACTCGGGCAAAAACTGTCCGGTGTGCGAGTAGAAAAACGACGTGATGTGGCCGCCGGAATTTCCCCGGATGAAGCGCAGATACCACGAGGTCGGCATCCGGCGGAACAGCCCGGTCATCGTCGCGAAAGCCTGCGGCATCTTTGCTTTCGAGAGCGTGGTGAATTGTTCGTGCAACGCGCGCGCGGCGTTTTCGAGGTCCGCCGCTTCCTCGCGACGAAGGCAGAAAAAGAGCTGCGACACGTGGTTCTGCCAGATGGGATGACGAGCGCCGCGCTTCCGCTCCTGCACGGCGCAACTCGCCTGGTAGCTCTCCGGTTCCGCGCCGCGCTTTTGGAAAACCGTGCGGTGCGCCCGCATCGTGACCGCGAGAAACCACGCGAGCGAAAACAGGCCGCGCGTGATGCCGCTCGCGCGCTCCGCGAGACGCGACGTTTCCTCCGCGCTGAAATGCTCCAGGGCAAAACGCGCCGCTCCCGCGCGCGGCTCCGCGCCGGAGAGCGAGTCGATGCCGATGCGCGCGTTTTCGTAAAAGTGATCCTTGAACCGCTCGGCCTCGCCGAGCCGCCCGCGCCAGCCGCCCGCGCGCGGCGGGGCCGGTCCCCACGAGTCGGCGCGCGCGGCGGCGGCGGGGTCGGCGGCGAGACGCGCGATTTCGGCGAGGAGCAGTTCGGCCCCGCGGCCATCGAGCAGAAAATGCTGCCAGGACATGATGAGCGTCGTCGTACCGTCCGCGCGCGGGAGCACGTCGAAGCGCACGGGCGCGTCGCCCGCGTCGTTCAGCCGCGTTTCACAAAACGCCTCGCGCTCCATGCCCGGCGCGTGCTCGCCGACGGGAAACGTCGCGCGCGTTTCCTCCGTCCATTCCCAATGCGGAATGCACGCGGGTGGATGGCGCAGTCGCGCGGAGGCGAGCGGGCTTGCGGCGGCGATGCGCTCCACGGCGAAGCGGAAGCGCGCGGCGTCGAAGCCGGGGCCAAGCTCGAGCACGGTGAGCCCGAGATGCCGACCCTGCCCGGCGGCGAGCATCATGCGCTCGACCGCCAGCAGGAAAGCGTCCGCTCCCGACAGCGGCGTGCGCTGTTTCATTGCGCCGATGCCGTCCCGGATTCTCGGATGGCCGCGGCGATCTGGCGCGTGGTGGAAAACGTGCCGCGCGTGATGAGGCGGTCTGGCAAGTGCGCGCTGAATTCCTCTTCGATGAGCAGGGTGAGTTGCATGATGGACATCGAGTCGAGCCCGGCGGCGAAAAGATCGGAGTCGATGCCGAAGTCCGCGCCGGTCTCGATCAATTCGGTGCGGATGCGTGTGAGGAGGCGTTCGGCGATCGGGATGTCGGGGTCTTGCATGGGAGCGGGCGTCTTTTGAGGTGGGCAGGGTAGGAGGAAAACGCGGGGTGACAAGCCGGGGGTGGCGCGTCAATCGACCGGGAAGGCGAATAGTTTCACATCCACCGCCCGATTGCGCGCGGGGTCGTGGAAGACGTAACGCAGCGAGCCGCCGGCGGGCAGCTCCACGAAGACCTCACGCACGTCGAGCGTCGCTTCGGAGACGATGTTGGTGATGCGTTTCGGGAGTTTGCCGGTGGCGTCGGGTTTTTTGGTGAGCGTGATGAGGTAGCGGTCGTCCTCGTTCGTCACGCGCGGCTCGAACTGCGATTCGTTCTCCGGCGGGCGGCCTTGGAAAAGGCTCATCAGGGCTTGAAAAGGTTTGCCGGCGTTGTCGCGGGAGAGAGATTTTTCCACGGCGGGCTTGCCGGGTTTGCGGAGAAAAAAACGGTCGCCGAGGATGAGGACGAGTTCGCCCGCAGGCTTGGTGAATTCGATGCGCAGCGCATCGGGCGCGCGAAAGGTGAGCGTGCCTTCGCTGGCGACCGAGGCGCGCAGACCGGGCATCGTGAGCGTCTGCGTGAAGGCGGCGGCCCACGATTGGGTGTCGCGCTGGCGGGTTTCAAAACGGGTGCGGAGGGCTTTGGCTTTCGCGGCGGAAAGCGGCTCGGGCTCGGCGTGCAGTGGCGGCGCGAAGAGCGTGGCGGCGAGCAGGATTTGGAAAATGGGATGTTTCATTTTTGGTCGGAAGATCGCGTGGCGCGGTGCAGCAGCGGGAGCAGGACGAGGCAGGTGGCGACGGCGGCGATGATACCGAGGTCCATGACGAGGCCGAAATTTCGCAGCGCGGGCTGGCGCGTGAGCATGGGCGCGCCGAAGCCGATGCACGACGAAAGGCCGGTGAGCAGGACGGGCGCGGCGATGTGGCGGTAGGTGACGCCGAGGTCGCCGCGGCTGTGCTCGAGCGCGATGAGGATGTGCAGGCTGTAGTCGATGACGAGGCCGAGGAGCAGCGGGACGCTGAGGAGGGAAAGCGGGCTGAGGCTCGTGCCGGTGGTGGCGAGCAGGACGACGAGGGCAAGCAGCGCGAGGAGCAGCGCGGCGAAATTCAGCGCGAACAATTTTACCGATCGCTGGGCGAGGGCGCAGAGTGCGGCGAGGGCGGCGAGCATCCAGAGGCCAAGGCGGCTCATGTCGCTTTTGGCGAGTGCGGTGAGTTCGTCGCCGAGCGAGAGCCAGCTCACGGGCAGGATTTCGGCGGGGCTTTTGGCGAAGCCGTCTGTGGGCACGGGATGCTCGGCTGCGCCGGGCAGACGGACGACGGCGGTGATCGTGCCGTCGTGCTCGCTGGCGAGTGTGGAGAGGAGCGGTTGCGCGGCGCGAAAGGCGTCGGCGTTTCCGGCGGCGGCGCTTTCCAGCGCGGTGCAGAGCGCGAGCGTGGAGGCGCTCCATTCCTCGCCGAGCCCGGCATTTTCAAACTCCGCGCGCAATCGGGCGACGGTGCCCGCAGTCCACGCGGCGCGATTCGCGGACTGATGCGCGGGCGCGGGAAGCAGATACGACCAGAGCGACATGCGCCCTCCGCTGACCTGCGCGGCCAGCGCCGCCGCGCCCGCTTTCACCTGCTCCCAAGTCCGCGCCTGCACGAGATAGATCGCATCGCGCACGCTCGCATCGCTGCGCAGCAGCCACTCCTGCCCGCGCCATGCTTCGCTGCCGACGGGCTGGAACTGGCCCATGCCCGCCGCGTAAATCCGGTCCCCACGAAATGCCGCAAGCGCGCCGCCGAGCAGCGCGATGGCCACGCCGCCCGCGAGCAGCGGACGCCGCCAGCGCGCCACGCCGCGTGCCGCCGCCAGCGCCGCACGATCGAGAATCGGCGGGGCCGCGGGCAGTCGCGCGCGGAGGACGAGCGGGAGCAGCCACGTCGCGAAAAGCGCGGACGCGATGAGACCGGCGGCGACGAGCGCGGACAACTCGCGCAGGCCGGGAAACGAGGAGAACGCGAGCACGAGAAACGAGGCGGCGGTCGTCACCGCGCTGAACCAAATCCCGCGCCGCAGCAGCGCCCACACGTTTGCCTGCGCGTCGTGCCCAGATGCGAAGTGGTGATAGACGAGGATGCTGTAATCCATGCTCACGCCGAGCAGGATCGAGGCGAAACCCATGCTGATGACATTCAGCGAACCGAAGCAGATGCGCGCGACGATGAGGCCGGTGAGCAGCGCGAGGATTTGGAAAAAGAGAATCCAGCCGAGTGGACGCAGCGTGCGGTAGAACGCCCAGAACACCGCGCACAACAGCACGGAAGCCGCACCCATCATCAGCGCCATGTCGCCGCGCATCTGGCGGGAAATTTCCGCCGTGAACGCGGGCCGGCCCGTGAGCAGCAGGCCGCTTTGCCCGGCGATGACGGCGCGCACGGCATCGGTGAACGCGATGCACTTCCAAAAATCCTGGAGCGGCTGCGCGCTGCGCACGATGAGAAACGGCGGCGCTTCGCCGGAGAGGAATGCGCCCATCTGCGCGCTCTCGCCGCCGTCCGCGTTTTCGCCGCCGAGCGCGGAGAGCAGGCCGAGCGGATCGAGTTGCAGCTTCGCGAGTTCCTCGGGATCGGGCGCGCCCGCAAGCTTTTCAGGGATGGCGGCGAGTTGCACGCGCACACGCTCCGGCGCGAGTGCGGCGAGGGCACGCGCGAAATTTTCCGGCGCGAGATTCCAAACCGCCCACGCGCTCAACTCCGGCCAGTCTTTCGCCAAATCCTCGCCCGGTGCCGCGACCGAGACGACGCCGGGCAGCGCGGCGAGCGCAGGACGCAGCTTTTGAAAAGCGGACGCGCGCGCTTCCTCCGGCATCGCGGGATCGGCGACGACATACACTTCGCGCTCACTGGCAAACCGGCGCTGAAATTCCGCCAGCCCGCGCACGCTCGGCAGATGGCCGGGCAGCAGCGGGAGCAGCTCGGTTTCCAGCCGCAGAGTGAAGCCCGCCCACGCGCCGCCGAGGAGCAGACCGACGACGATGAGCAGTCGAAATGGGTTACGCGCCACTGGCGTGAGATTGCAGCGCGGACAGTTTGGCGCGGGCGCGACCAGAGACGATCTGCGCGCGCACGTGCTCGATGCCAGCGGCGAGATCGTCAGCGAGTCCCGCGATGACGAAACCGGCGGCGGAATTCAGCAGCACCATGTCGCGCTTCGGGCCGCGCTCGGTGCCGTCGAGGATGGCGAGAAGAATGCGCGCATTTTCCGCACGATCGCCGCCGCGCAAGTCCGCGACTTCGCAGCGCGCGAGGCCGAGCGAAGCGGCATCCACGCTGAATTCGCGGATGACGCCCGCCTTCACCTCGCGCACTTCGCTCGGGCCGCTGAGCGAGAGTTCGTCCATCCCGCTGCCATGCACGGCCCACGCCCGCGCGCGGTCGAGCGCGGCGAGCGCCTCGGCGTATTTCGGCAAAAGTAGTGGCGAGAAAATGCCGACGAGTTGATGCGCGGGACGCGCGGGATTGAGCAGCGGTCCGAGCAGATTGAAAATGGTCGGGATGCCCTGCGCGGCGAGCGTCTTGCGCACGGGCGTGATGGCTTTGAATGCCGGATGATACGCGGGTGCGAAGATGAATCCGAGCCCGTGCTCCTCCACGCATCGGCGCAAGTCCGCGGGCGCGAGATCGATCTTCACGCCGAGTTCCTCCAGCACATCCGCGCCCCCGCACTTCGAGGTGATCGCGCGATTCCCGTGCTTCACCACGCACGCGCCGCCCGCCGCGAGCACGAACATGCAGGCGGTCGAGACGTTGAAAAGTTCCAGCTTGTCCCCGCCCGTCCCGCACACATCGAGCATCGGCCCCGGCAGGCGGGCCGGGTCAATCTCGGGATCGACGGCCCGCGCGAGTAGCGCCTTGACGAATCCCGCGATCTCCGCCGCCGTCTCGCCTTTCCCTCGCAGGGCTTTCAAAAAATCCGCCTTCGCCTCATCCGCGACCTCCGTCGAGACGAGTTGCGTGACCGCGTGCTCCACCTGCGCGGGGTTGAGATCGCTGCCGTCTCGCAGTTGCACGGTGAGTCCCTGCATGAGCGCGCCGGTTTACCTCGAACCCGCCGCGGAGAAGACGATCAGCAGCACGATGATGACCGCGAGCACGGCGAGCATGATTTTCACCCAGCTCAGCGGATGCTTGCCGGCGATGGTGCCGGTGTAGCCGTTGATGACGACTTGGAAGGATTTCGAGCCATAGTCGTAGGTGAGCAGCCAGACGGGGACGAGGATGTGCTTGAAAGTTTGCGCGGAGTAGTCGGCGCGCACGTCGAGATTGCGCTGGGTGTCGCCGGGGACTTCGGCGGAGCAGAGCTGCTCGGTCTGGGCGTCCATCACTTCGCGCGAATGCTGCGCGGCGGCGATGAGGTCGATCTGGTATTGCTCGACGATCCAGCCGCTGAGGAAACCGGGGTCGTAGGGCTTGAGATCGGTCGTGGTGGGGAAGGGCTCGATCTTGCGCAGGAGGTCGGGCTGGACGCCTTTCGACGCGGGGACGAGTTCATCGTCGAAGAAATGTTCGAGCGAACCGGCGGCGTGTTCCCAGCGCGTTTTTTGCACCTGGCGCGATTGGCGGCGTCCTTCGGAGTCGGTATAGGATTCCGTCTCGTAGTAATGGTAGCCGGCCTCGGCGGTCCAGTCGGCGTGAACCTGCGCGTCGAAGGTCCAGTAGGGAAGGTAGATGCCGTGGACGGTGTCGGTGAGGGCGCGGGATTTGAGTTTGTTCGGCGCGAACCAACGGTTGCCGTACCACTCGCGGATTTTCTCACGGACTTGCGTCTCGGGGATTTTGAATTCGAGCAGCGTCTCGGGGCGGATGGGTGCCTTGATCTGGTCGTACGGGATGAGCGACGCGGAGCCGCAGAAGTCGCACCGCTGGGCAACGCGCTTCGGATCGAAGACGGAAATCGCCTGGCAGCTCTGGCATTTCACCGAGGTCTTTTCCGCCGCCCAGCCGCGATGATCTGCATCGACGTTACGCAGCGCGGCGGCGAGGTCGTTCTCGCGGATGTCGCCGCCGCCCGCGGGCAGTTCGCACGGCGAAACGGTGCCGCAAAACGGGCACACGAGCGCCTTCTTCGCGGGATTCCACTGCGCCTCCGCGCCGCACGCGGGACAGGAGAATTTGCTCTTGGCGGTGATCTCAGACATCAGCGGACTTCCAACTCGGGGATGTGTTCGTCTTCGTATTTTTCGATGAGCACGCCGACGACTCCCATGAGCGATGCGAGCGAATGCGTTTCGCTCTCGCCCACTTCGTCAATGAGTTGATCGAGAAACTGAACAAGGTCGCGGTATTCGGATTCGTTCAGGCGTTTGCGGTTAATGACGTGCGTCGCCATTCCGGCGAAATCAACTCTTCAAAAACTCGTCAATTGCCGCGCGCGTGATGCGCCAGGCGGAGCCGATTTTTTTGCCTTTGAGGTCGCCGGCTTCGAGCGTTTGCAGCACGTCGGCCTCGCTGACTCCGAGCGCCTGCGCGGCTTCGGCGGGAGAGAGAAGCGCGGGTGCTGCGGCTGCGGCTGCGGCGGGGAGCGGAGGCGGAGTGCCTGCGGCGGGCGTGGCCTGCGGGCCGAGCGCGCCGCCGTGCTGCTGCATCATCTGCTGCGCCATCGCCATGCCGATCGCCATCTCGCTGGCCATGCCGCCCGCGCCGCCGCCCTGGCCGGTGCCCATGCCCTGCGCCATTTGGAATTTCACGTAGTCGTTCAGATTTCCGACCGCCGCCATCGACGAACGCTTGTCGATCGCCGCCTCGACCTCGGGAGGCAGGCTCACGTTTTCCACGATGAAGCTCGCGAACTCGATGCCGTACTTCGCTGTCGTCACGGGATTGATGAGCGGCAGCAGCGCCGCGCCGAGTTCGCTGTATTGCGTGGCCACATCGAGCACCGGGATTTTCGCCTGCGCGAGCGCCTCGCTGAAAAGCGAGACGATCCGCGAGCGCATCGCATCCGCGAATTCATCGAGCCGGAAATGCTGGTCGCTCCCCGCGACTTCCTTCAGGAAAATCTTCGGGTCGGTGATCTTGAAATCGTAAGTGCCAAACGCCCGCGCCCGCACGATCCCAAAGTCGTTGTCGCGCATCATCACGGGATTCGTCGTGCCCCATTTGTTCCCCGTGAAAAGGCGCGTCGTGACGTAATACACGTCGGCCTTGAAGGGCGAATTCAGCCCGTATTTCCAGCCCTGCAATTTCGTGAGGACGGGAATGTTCTCCGTCGTCAGCGAATGTTTGCCGGGTCCGAACGTGTCGCCGAACTGCCCGACGTAAATGAACTGCACGACCTGCGACTCGCGCACGATGAGTTGCGCGCCGTTCTTGATGTTCTTGTCCTCGTCCGGCCAGCGGTAGCTGAGCGTGTCGCGCGAGTCATCAGTCCATTCGATGATTTCCAGCAGTTCGCCTTTGATGAAGTCCATGAGTCCCATAAGTGTGTGTTCCTTTCGTTTTGAGGGTTAGAGGTAAAGGCCGGACGTTAGGAACAAGACGACGCCGGTTCAAGCGGCGAAGCGTGCGATTTTGAAATGGGTGCGCGGCAGAGCGGCGGATGCCGACACGCTGGCTGACGAAACTAGAAAAGAAAATACCGCTGCGCCATCGGCAGCACGGTCGCGGGTGCGCAGGTGAGGATGCGGCCGTCGGCTTTGACGGTGTAGGTTTCGGGATCGACTTCGATCTTCGGGAGCGTGTCGTTCCAGAGCAGGTCGCGCTTGGAAATGTGGCGTGTGTTTTTTACGGCGCTCAGGCGTTTCGACAAGGCGGGGAGCTGGCCGGAGCACAGCGCGGCATCGCTGACGAAGGTGATGCTGGTCGCGAATTTCGCGCGTCCGTGCGCGGCGAATTGCGGGCGATACATCGTCGGTTGCGGAGTCGGGATGCTCGCGTTCGGGTCACCCATGTTGGCCATCGCGATGAGGCCGCCTTTCAAAATCACCTCCGGCTTCACGCCGAAAAACGCGGGCTTCCACACGACGAGGTCGGCGAGTTTGCCGGCTTCGATGCTGCCGACTTCGTGCGCGAGTCCGTGCGCGATCGCGGGGTTGATCGTGTACTTTGCGATGTAACGCAGGGCGCGAAAATTGTCGGCGGGGCGTGTGGATTCGAGCGTGCCGAATTGCACCTTCATCTTGTGCGCCGTCTGCCACGTCCGCGTGATGACCTCCCCGACGCGCCCCATCGCCTGCGAGTCGCTCGACATCATCGAAAACGCGCCGAGATCGTGCAGCAAATCCTCCGCGGCGATGGTTTCGGGGCGGATGCGCGATTCGGCGAAGGCGACGTCTTCGGGGATTTTCGAGTCGAGGTGGTGGCAGACCATGAGCATGTCGAGATGCTCGTCGATGGTGTTGACGGTGAAGGGGCGCGTCGGATTCGTGGAGGAGGGGAGCACGTTCGCCTCACCGCAGACGCGGATGATGTCGGGCGCGTGGCCACCGCCCGCGCCTTCGCTGTGGAAGGTGTGGATGGTGCGGCCTTTGAACGCGCGGATGGAGTCTTCGACGAAGCCGCTTTCGTTGAGCGTGTCGGTGTGGATGGCGACCTGCACGTCGAGCTCGTCGGCCACGCCGAGGCACACATCGATCGCAGCGGGGGTGGTGCCCCAGTCCTCGTGGAGTTTCAGCCCGATGGCACCGGCTTTGACCTGCTCGCGCAGGGGAGCGGCGGTGCTGCAGTTGCCCTTGCCGAGGAAGCCGAGGTTCATCGGGTAGGCCTCGGCGGCCTCGAACATCCGGTGCAGGTTCCAGGCGCCCGGCGTGCAGGTCGTGGCGAAGGTGCCGGTCGCCGGACCGGTGCCGCCGCCCAGCATGGTGGTCATGCCGGCGGAGATGGCCTCGTCGATCTGCTGCGGGCAGATGAAGTGGATGTGGCTGTCGATGCCGCCGGCGGTGATGATGCAGCCTTCGCCGGCGAGCACCTCGGTGGCGGCGCCGACGATCATCGGGTTCTTCTTTTTCGTGCGCGGGTCGGGGTAAACGGAGCCGATGCCGCGCTGGATGCCGGGATTGCCGGCATGGCCGATGCCGACAATGACGCCGTGCTTGATGCCGACGTCGGCCTTGATGATGCCGAGGATGGGATCGAGGATCAGGGCGTTGGTAATGACGAGATCGAGGGACTCCTTGTCGAGCGAGGTCGGAGACTGGCCCATGCCGTCGCGGATGACCTTGCCGCCGCCGAACTTGATCTCGTTGCCGTAGCCACCGCCCTCCGCGATCAGGTCGCGCTCGACCTGCACAAAGAGCTCGGTGTCGGCGAGCCGCACGCGATCGCCCGTGGTGGGGCCGAACATCTCGGCGTACTGGCGGCGGGCTAATCTCAAAGGCATGGGGGGTAGGAGTGGTTACACAGAGAACACTGAGGGCTCATAGAGGGCGCGGAGGAATCCTTCAGTGAACTCGGTGCCACCTCGGTGAACTCTGTGACTTGGGTTTGGGACGCTTTGCGTCGAGCTTGCCGTTGATCTTTGCATTCAGACCGTAGACTTCGTGGGCGCCGGTGAGGGCGATGAGTTCGACCTGGCGGGTTTCGCCGGCTTCAAAGCGCACGGCGGTGCCGGCGGGGATGTTGAGCCGGAAGCCCCGGGCGGTGGCGCGGTCGAATGACAGGGCCTCGTTGGTCTCGTAGAAATGATAATGCGAACCGACCTGGATCGGCCGGTCGCCGGTGTTGGCGACGGTCAGGAGCGCAGTCGCGAGGTCGAGATTGGCGGGGAGCGAAGGGCCGTCGGCCACGATGATTTCTCCGGGAATCATGGGAATTTTGGATTTTCTATTTTCGAATTTCGATTGGCTGAGCGGAGTTCGCGACAGGGCAGCAACGGCTTTTGGCCGGCCGTCCAATCGAAAATTGAAAATCGAAATTCGAAAATCATCGGATCGGCTGGTGAACAGTGACGAGCTTGGTGCCGTCGGGGAACGTCGCCTCGACCTGCACGTCATGGATCATCTCGGGGATGCCTTCCATGACATCGGCCGCCTTGAGGATTGTAGTGCCGTAGCTCATGAGGGCGGCGACCGTTTTCCCGTCCCGGGCGCCCTCGATGATCTCGTAGGTGATGATCGCGATGGCCTCGGGGTAATTGAGCTTGAGGCCGCGGGCCTGGCGGCGGCGGGCGAGATCGGCGGCGGTGACGATCAGGAG
>JAYVRQ010000707.1:0-10966 GCA_043776145.1 Chthoniobacteraceae bacterium | reverse complement strand
AACCGACCGAGAAAAAGACATGCATACAAAACACCGAATGAGTGCTTCCATACTAACTAACCTATGTTGCACTTCAAAGTTGATACCAAACGTTACTTCGCATCTCATTTTCTCGCGAGTGACTTTTTTCTTCCCTTGTTGTCGATGCCTGACAGTTTTCCGTCCTTTACGGGAAGTTTGAACACATCGGTCTCGATTACTTCTTTGTCCTTCAACACTATAAATTTGAGTTCTTTATCCGTTTTTTCCCAAGTTCCGCTCTGGTCCACGAAAACGAAGGTTCCGTCGGACTTAAATTCTATAGTGCATGTCCAACCATTGTCAGGCGTCCCGAGTATCCAAGGACCAGCGAATTCGGTTGCAACTGCTTGTGGAAAGGGTTTGCGGATCGCCTCGGACACTTTTTGAATCTTATTTGCAGCGCCCAGGTCATTCGCTTGCGCGGCCTTGCGTCGTAGTTGTTCAAGCGAGGCTATGTATCGGCGGTCGATTGGTTCGAGCGCCGAGGCAACCTCGCTGTCGTGTTGCTTCTGAAGACGTTCGAGATCTTCGGTGAAGCGTAAGTCAGCGGCCAGAAGCGGAAACACGGTGGAGATAAGCGCAATTAGAAGGGTTTTGTATTTCATGGGGTTCTTTTGGAGTGTCTTCGGGACGGAGCGACGCATAGACGGCTAACGCAGAGGTGAGCCACAGAGGCCCGAAAAAAGATCATGAATAACACTGAAACTCCCGCCGGGCCTCTGTTGGCTCCACCGTCTTGTTCTCCGTTTTATGTGGACGAACTTGCGACAGTGTATCAGGGCGACAGCCTGAAAATCCTCCGCGCCCTACCATCTGCAAGCGTGGACGTGGTAATCACAGACCCGCCATACTCAAGCGGCGGCATGATGCGCGGCGACCGTGCTGGGGCTGATTGCCGCTCGAAATACCAGCAGACACAGACAGCCAAGACCTACGATGAGTTCAGCGGGGACAATCGCGACCAGCGTAGCTTCATCGTCTGGTGCTCGATCTGGCTGGAAGAACTGCGGAGAATAACGAAACCCGGCTCGGTCGTGGCGTGCTTCACTGACTGGCGGCAAATGCCAGCAATGACTGACGCTCTGCAAGTCGGCGGGATGGTGTGGCGTGGCGTGCTGCCGTGGGTAAAAAAATCGTATCGGCCATGCAAAGGCAGATGGGCTGCACAGTGCGAATATCTGGTGTGGGGCACAAACGGGCCGCGCGAACTCGAAGGCCCGTGCTTCCCTGGGGCATACACCTACAGCGTCGCGAGCGACAAACGCCACATGACGGAAAAGCCGGTGGATCTGATGCACGAACTCTGCCGCATCGCCTTCGCTCCCGACTCCGTAATCCTCGACCCGTTCATGGGCAGCGGCACGACGCTGAAAGCGGCGAAGCAACACGGTAAAAAATGCGTAGGCATCGAAATCATGCCGAGCATCTGCGAAACCGCCGTTCAGAGACTCCGCGAATGCACGCAGCGCGACCTTCTGGATACGGAGAACGACTGGATTATAAACAAAAGTGTTGGAGTTTCACAAGGGCTTTATAGGCGATAATTTTGTCGGTTGATGACGGGGCGTTGGGGCTGAGGGTGTCGGTTTGTACTCGCCCGTGTGTGATAGCCAGCGAAAATGTTGGTTTGCACGCGCTGGCGCGTCGTATTTGCGTGCGGAATATGAACCGAAAGCTCGCAAAGCAGACGGTGGCCGTGTGGGGGCAGTGGCATCCCGATTTCAAGGTGGGCGACGATGCGCTCGCGGCCCACGATGCCAGCGTGCAGGCGCTGCCGGAGGCGGCGCAGGCCGTGGCCACGCAGCGCGATGCCGTGGACGATGCGCGCGCGATCCGCGATGGGCGCATCGCTTTGATCCGAGAGCTGGGGGTGAGCCTGCCGCGCAAGCTCGATGGCGATCTGGCGGCCAGCGATCCCTATCACAAGGACCTCGCCGACATCCGCGGCATCGAGATGACCGGCATGTCCACCACGGAAAAGCGCGGGCAGATGGTTTATTCCCTCTGGCTCAAGCTCGATGCGCGGCGCGCGGCCCTGGTGCCGCCGAAGCCGGCGATGACCGTGGGCGGCCGGACGGCGGCCCAATTAAAGACGGCGCTCACCGATTTACCGGCGAAAAAGCAGGATGTGGAAAAGGCCGTGTCCGTGCTCAATGACGCGCGCGGCGATCTGCGCGCGCTGATGCTGAGGGTGGATGCCTTGAACAAGCGCTGGTACGCGGCCTGGCAGGGGGAATATCTCGAAGGCACGCCGGAACGCGCCGCGCTCGCGCAAGTCGATACGGGCTCGCCCGGCAGCGGGGACGACGGGGACGCCGGGGGCAACGGCGGGGACGGCCCCCCACCGCCGACGGTGCCGGCCAAGGCGCAGATCACGAACCTGACAGGCAGCGGGACGACGACGGTGGACTTCGACATGACCGCCGTGGGCGCGACCCTTTTCGATCTCTCCGCGAAATTGCCGGGCTCGAACGATTTCGTGCTCATCACCGCCGACTTGACCGACCCGCATTACACCTGGCTGAACGTGGCTGGCGCGCCCTATTTCGTGAAGGTGATCGGCAAGAACGCCCAGGGCTCCGGCCCGGAGAGCGATGAGGTGAATTTCACGGGGCCGGCGTAGCGGGGCGGGGGACGAGAAGAAAAGCGTCGCCCGACGCGCGTTTTTCGGGCGCTTGTGAAATATTTCACAAATTCCCTTGCGAGCACCCGCGCCGGTTCGCATTCTCTCCGCCATCGTGCGCCATATGGCTTTTACTGCCGTTTTTTCTTTATTCGCCCTCGCATTTGGCGCGTGCGGTCCGCGCCTCACGAATCAAAACGTGAACGTGGTGAACCAGCAGCGCGTGGCGCTGGAAAAAGCGGGGAAGGGGCTTTCGCCCAAGGAAGTCGAGTCGATCCTCGGGCAGCCGGTGCGGATTGAGACGTTTAAGATTCCCATCGAAACGCAGAGGCCGAACCTCGACGGGGTGCGCTATTTTTACGAGCAGGATGGCGAGACGCTCGAACTGCATTTCGTGGACAACAAGCTGATCTCGAACATTCCGCCGCTGGGGCCGAAGGCCGCCCCGGTCGCCACCAAGCGATGAAGATTCCCGCCAAACTCTCCGCGCTGATCGACGAGGCGATCAGCCACTATCCCGTGTCGAAACGCTCGGCTTCGCTGCCGCTGCTGCATCTTTGGCAGGAACACTTCGGGTTTATTTCGGATGGGGCGATTGCGTGGATCGCGGAGAAGCTGGAACTCGCGCCGATCAACGTGCTGGAACTGGTGACCTTCTACCCGATGTTCCGCCGCGTGCCCGCGGGAAAGCGGCATGTGCGCGTGTGCCGGACGCTGTCGTGCGCGCTGGCGGGGAGTTATGAGTTGAAAGAGGCGGTCGCGAAGGCGGCCGGGATTGATCTGAAAAAATGGAAGCACGAGCAGCATGGCGGGCATGGGAATCCGGTCGCGGTTTCGCCAGATGGGATGTATTCGATCGAGTTCGTGGAATGCCTTGCGAGTTGCGGCAGCGCGCCGGTGGCGATGGTGGATGATCTTTTTAAGGAGAACGTGGCGCTGAAGGATGCGGCGGATCTTTTGAACCTAAAGACTAGCGATGCCACGACTCCAAAGGTGCTCGCGCCGCATCCCCGCGAGAAGCGAATCGTTTTCAAGAACATCGACCGGGAAGGGTGGACGAATGACATCGAATGTTACCTGAAGGACGGCGGCTATAATGAGCTGAAGAAGGCGTTCACGATGAAGCCGGAGGAGATCGTGGATGAAGTAAAGAAGTCCGGCCTGCGCGGACGCGGCGGGGCGGGGTTTCCCTGCGGGGTAAAGTGGGGATTCATCAAGCGCGGCGGGCCGAAACCGACTTACCTGATCTGCAATGCGGATGAGTCCGAGCCGGGGACTTTCAAGGATCGCTATATCATTCACCAAGACCCGCATCAGTTGATCGAAGGCATGATTATCTCGTGCTTCGCGGTGGGTGCTAGCCTGGCTTATCTATACATTCGCGGAGAGTTCCCGGAAGGCGCGCAGATTCTGGAGAAGGCGCTCGCGGAGGCGCGGGAGAAAGGTTTTCTCGGAAAGAACATTCTGGGCAGTGGCTTCGACTTGGAAATCTATGTGCATCGCGGGGCCGGTGCCTATATCTGCGGCGAAGAGACGGGCTTGATCGAATCGCTGGAAGGCAAGCGCGCCTACCCCCGCATCAAGCCTCCGTATTTCCCCGCCGTGCTCGGTCTTTACCAGTGCCCGACCATCGTGAACAACGTGGAGACCTTATGCGACGTGAAGCACATTCTCGCGATGGGTGGCGGGGAAGAGTACGCGAAGATCGGCAGGCCGAATAACACTGGAACGCGCATCCTTTGCGTGAGCGGCGATGTGCAGAAGCCGGGTTATTACGAGATCGAAGTGGGTAGCGTGACGATGGGTGAACTCATCAATGACATCTGTGGCGGCCTAAAGCCCGGACGGACCTTGAAGGCGGTGATCCCCGGCGGTTCGAGCGCGAAGGTTTTGAAGGCGGGCGAGAAGTATAAGCTCAAAGATCGCGAGATCACGCTGGAGGAAATTCCGATGGATTTCGACAGCCTCGCCGCGTGCGGTTCGATGGCGGGCTCCGGCGGCGTGATCGTCATGGATGACACGCGCGACATGGTGGAGACGCTGAATAACATCAATGAATTTTACGCCCACGAATCCTGCGGCCAATGCACGCCTTGCCGCGAAGGTTCGCTTTGGATGAAGAAGATCACCGACCGCATCCTCGCCGGCGGCGGCACCGAGCGCGACCCGGACATGCTCAAGCAGATCGGCGACAACATCGCGGGCAAAACGATCTGTGCCTTTGGCGAAGCGTGTTCGTGGCCAACGCAGAGTTTCGTCGCCAAGTTCCGCGACGAATTCACCGGCAAATCCAAAAAGCCCACCCCGCCGCCCATGCCGCCGGAATACAACTCCGACGAACTCATCGAAAACGAAACCATCGAAACCCTCCGCGATGCGCGGACCAATTCGCCGCTCGCTCCGGCTGCGACCAAGTAAATGAGCACCGAAGCGCCTCCCGCAGTTCAAATGGTGAACGTCCAAATTGATGGCGTCTGGCTGCAATTTCCGAAGGGCACCCGCGTGATCGAAGCTTGCGCGCAGGCACAGAAATTTATCCCACGTTATTGCTACCATCCGAAGCTGTCTTCGCCGGGCAATTGCCGCATGTGCATGGTCGAGCTTGGGATGCCGAAGATGACGCCGGATCGCAAGCCGGTCCTTGATGTGAATGGCAAGCCGGAGATCAACTGGATCCCGCGCCCGCAAATTAGCTGCGCGCAGGATGTGAGCGAAGGCATGGGTATTCGCACCGACTCGGCGATGGTGCAGGATTGCCGGAAGGGTGTGATGGAATTCCTGCTCATCAATCATCCGCTCGACTGCCCCATTTGCGATCAGGCGGGCGAATGCCGGTTGCAGGAATTCTCCGTGGAATACGGCGGCGGCGAATCGCGTTTCCTCGAAAACAAAGTCAAGAAGCCGAAGAACACGGAACTCGGGCCGCGCGTAACTCTCGATGCCGAGCGTTGCGTGCTTTGCTCGCGCTGCATTCGCTTTATGAACGAGGTCGCGCACGATGATGTGCTTGGCTTCACCGAGCGCGGGAGCTTTACCACCATCGGCTGCCATCCTGATAAGACTCTCGATTCTAACTATAGTCTAAACACCGTCGATATTTGCCCCGTCGGCGCGCTGACCTCGACGGACTTTCGCTTCAAGATGCGCGTCTGGTTTTTGAAGGAAACGAAGACGATCGACGTGAACTGCGGCACGGGTTGCAACATCACCGTCGGCTCGCGCGACAACACGATCTACCGCATCACGCCGCGCGAAAATAACGACGTGAATTCCGTGTGGCTGCCCGATTCCCATCGGCTGAATTTCAAATACGTCTCGCGCCCGGACCGGCTCAAAGTGCCGACGGTGAAAGGCGAGACGGTCGAGTGGCGCACAGCGGTCGCAATCGCCGGGCAACTTTTGAAAGCGCAGTCTGGCGAAAGGATCGCGCTCATTGCGAGCGGGCGCATGACGAATGAAGAACTTTACCTCGCGAAGCGGTTCGCGACCGTGCTCGGCGTGAAGCATTTCGACATCGTCCCGCGCAAGGGCGAGGCGGACGGCATCCTGATTTCCGCGGATCGTAATCCGAACACGAGCGGCGCGGGCCTGTTCGGTTTCACGGGCACGAAGCTTCAGCAAATCGGCGACGCGGTGAAGTCCGGCGAAATCAAATGCGTCATCACGCTCGGCGAAGACCTCGTGAAGGCAGGTGTCATCGAAGCGGACTCCAAGCGCGTGACGATCATCGCCGTGGACATCCTGCCAAACGCCACGACAGCGCTCGCGGCGGTCGTGTTGCCCGCGTGCGCGTGGGTGGAAAAGCGCGGGTCGATGATTAACGCGAAGGGTCGCCTGCAAAGGCTCAATCAAGCCATCGCCGCACCTGGCTTGGCGCGCGACGATTGGGAAATCCTGCGCGACTTGATCCAGTCCGTGAGCGGCACCAATGGCATCTACATGATCGAGGATGTCTTCAAGGCGATGGCTGCGGAGGTGAAGGAATTTGAAGGGCTGAGCCTCAGCAAGATCGGTGATCTCGGTTTGCCGCTGCTCACGCCGAAACAGGAAGGACAGCCAGCGGTATGATGGATTTCCTCAATTCGATTCCGTGGGAAATGATGGCGTGGTCCGTCGGCAAGACGCTATTCCTCATCTTCGGCGTCGTGCTCCCGATGGTAAGCTATACGGTCTATGCCGAGCGCCGCGTCAGCGCGCTCATCCAGGACCGCATCGGCCCGAACCGCACCGGCTTCCCGCTCTCGCTGATCCCCGGTTTTAAGAAAGATTTCTCGCCCATCCTCGGCGGACTCGGCCAGCCCGTCGCGGACGCCGTGAAGTTCCTTTTGAAAGAGGACTTCGTGCCCGGCCACGTCAACAAACTCTACTTCTGGCTCGCTCCCGCGCTCGCGATGATGCCCGCCATCGTCACGCTCGCCGCGATTCCGTTTGGCAGCGAAATCTTCGGCACCAAGCTAGTCGTAGCGGACATCAATGTCGGGCTGCTCTTCATGTTCGCGATTTCGAGTGTCGGCGTTTACGGCATCGTGCTCGCGGGCTGGTCGTCGAACTCGAAATATCCCTTCCTCGGCGGCATCCGCAGCACTTCGCAGATGATTAGCTACGAACTCTGCATGGGCCTGAGCGCGATCCCCGTGCTGCTCATCTGTTCGTCCACGAGCCTCACGAAAATCGTCGATTACCAAATCGCGAACGGCTGGCTGCTCGCGCCGATCACCGACGGCCACCTCGGCTTCCGCGAAGCCCTGCTTTTCATCCCCGTCCTCATCGCGTTCATCACTTTCTCGATCTCGATGTTTGCGGAAACGAATCGTCTCCCCTTCGATCTTCCCGAGTCCGAAACCGAACTCGTCGCCGGCTACCACACCGAATATTCCTCGATGAAATTCGCCCTGTTTTTCCTGGGTGAATACACCGCGATGATCGCCGGCAGCGCGCTCATCGTCGTGCTCTTCCTCGGCGGATGGCACGTCCCATTTCTTCCGAGCGGTGCGAACGGAAATTGGTTTTGGGGCCTCGCCAGCATCGGCACCTTCTTCGCCAAAGTCGCTGCGCTCCTCGTCATCTTCATCTGGGTCCGCTGGACGCTGCCGCGTTTCCGCTTCGATCAGCTCATGAAAATCGGCTGGCTCTACCTCTTTGAAATCGCGCTCGTGAACATGTTCCTTACCGCCGGGATTTTGGCGTTTGTGAAATGAGAAACAGGAAAACAGGAAAACAGGAAATGGAAGAAAGCAGAACGGGAGTTCCGTTCCTATTTTCCTGTTTTCCTGCTTAAAGAAACATGGCCTACGTCGTCCCGCGTCCAAAGCTTACTTGGAAGGAAAAGATTTACCTGCCGTCGATCGTCGCGGGCCTTGCAATCACCTTCAAGCATCTGCGGAAGATGCTCGCTGGAGAGACCAAAGTCGCGATGCAGTATCCCGAGGAAAAGTGGGATGCAAACTTACCCGAACACTATCGCGGCGCGCCGACGCTGGTGAAAGACGATCACGACCGCGAACGCTGTGTCGCGTGTCAGCTTTGCGAATTCATCTGCCCGCCGCGCGCCATCACCATCAAGCCCGAGGAAATCCCCAGCGACTCGAAGTTCGCGAAAGTCGAAAAGCGCCCGAAGGAATTTAACATCGACATGATCCGCTGCATCTACTGCGGCCTCTGCGAAGAAGTCTGCCCCGAGCAGGCGATCTATTTGCGGAAAGACTACGCGATCACCGGCATCACGCGCGCCGAAATGATTCACGACAAAAAGAAGCTGTATGAACTCGGCGGCACGATGGACGGCCTCGTTCACAAATGGAACCCGCTGAAATAGCGCCATGAAATCGTTTGTCCTTTTTGTCCTCGCAATCGCGCTAAGTTTGCCATTTTGCGCTTCTGCGGAAACGCCGGAAGAGTTTTCGGGCCGATACCTAAATGCCCTGCGAACTGAAGGACTTACAGGAGCGATGAAGCTAACTCACCCCGACGAAATCAAGAAACTTGCCGGATTGATCGTGGAACTCGCGGCGCTTGCCGTAAAGAATGGTGAGAGCGTTCCGTTCATTGAAAAGGGAGACAGCGTTAAACAGCTCCGTGCGCAACCGCCAGAACAGGTGGCCGCCAAGTTTTTTTCATGGCTCGGTAAAGTCGCGCCGCAGCTTTCGAGTCTTCTCAAGACTGCTGAAGCGCGAACCATCGGACATCTCAAAGATGGCGATACGGTTTATGTCGTCACGAAACTCTCCATGAAAATGGAGGGAGAAATAATTGAATCGACTGATGTACTTCCGTTGAAAAAAATGGGGGACTCTTACGGAATGCTCTTGAAGGCGGACATGACTCAGATGCTGCGCGGGATGAAAAAACAACTCGAAGCTGCCAAGGAAAAGTAAGTCATGTCTCCTGTTCTTTTTTACCCTTTCGCGATCATGACACTCGTCTTCGGCGTCGCCGTCGTCGCGAACCGCAATCCGATCGCGAGCGCACTCAGCCTTGTCGTTTCGTTCCTCGGGCTCGCCGCGCTGTTCGTGGGGCTCGATGCCTTCTTCATCGGCGTCATCCAAATCCTCGTCTATGCCGGCGCGGTGATGGTGCTCTTTCTCTTCATCATCATGCTCCTCGATTTGAAGGCTGAGACGCGGCGCAAAATCAACCCGCTGACCTACGGCGCGGGCGGCGCGGTGGCGCTCGGATTCGCGGCAGAAATGCTCATCGTCCTGAGTCAGTTCGCGCCGGGAAAGCAGCCATTCCCCGAGATGCCCGTCGGAGTGAAAGTCGATGACGTCCGCGAGATCGGCACCACTCTTTTCTCCACGCACAATCTACCCTTCCAAGTCATCGGCGTGCTCATCCTCGTCGCGACGATCGGCGTCGTCATTCTTTCCAAGCGCGAACTCAAATGACGATCACGCTCAATCACTACCTCGCCGTGAGCGGGCTGCTCTTCACGATCGGCTTCGCCGGGGTGCTGCTGCGGCGGAATATCATCGCGATCTTCATGTGCCTCGAGCTGATGCTGAACGCCGCGAACCTCTCGCTCGTCGCATTCTCGCGCTACAACGTCAGCGCCAACGGCCTGCCCAATTACAACGCGCAAGTCCTCGTGTTTTTCATCATCACCGTCGCCGCCGCCGAGGTCGCGGTCGGCCTCGCCATCATCGTCGCCCTCTTCCGCGCGCGGGCGACGACGCATGTCGATGACATCGCCAGCCTGAAATTTTAAGGCATGAACATCGTTTTCGCCGTCGGGATACTTAACTTAATGTTCGTTGCGACAGGATCGGCGCAGTTTCTCACCCGTCGAGAGGCAGCCGTTGATGGAATCGACGCAAAGGGGAAAGGAGCCACATTTCTCGTCGAACCGAAGGCGCGAACCGCGAAGGCAAAGCAAGAGAAGCACACTCTTTATTTTACCGACAAATATGTATTTCGGCAGCTTCCGAGTCGCAGGGAAGGTTCAAGCCACCGTCGCCGATTTGCGGATAGGCCAGCGGGTTCTCCTCAGTGGCGTATTAAGTATATCAAGCAGCTTAGCCTCCGAAGTCATCATCTTACCCGCCGAATCAAAATGATGGGAGAGCCTCACGGTGCATTACAGCGAAATGGTCCGCGATCACTAAGATTGCCGCCGTTCGACATCTTGCCTTCCAGCTAGCTCATGGACCCCAATCTCGCCTGGTTCACTCTCCTGAATCCGCTCATCGCAGCGGTGCTCGTGCATTTCATCCTGCGCAAATCGCCGGGCACCTGTGCGACCGTTTCCGTGCTCTCGTCCGTGCTTGGCTTAGTCGCGGCCATCGCGGCGTTTTCCTCCTTCTCGACTGCGGTTGGACACGACCCGCATTACAAGTTCACCCACGAAATCCCGTGGCTCGACTTCGGCGCGGCGTTCCGCGTCCCGATCGGCGTGGTCATCGATGCACTCAGCGCGATCATGCTCCTCGTCGTCACCGGCGTCGGCGCGCTCGTCCATATTTATTCGACCGTTTACATGAAGGACGACGCGGGCAAGGCGCGCTTCTTCGGCAACCTGTCGCTCTTCATGTTCTCGATGCTCGGCATCGTGCTCGCGAACAACTTTGCGATGATGTTCATCTTCTGGGAACTCGTGGGCGTGAGCAGCTATCTGCTCATCGGCCATTGGTTCACCCGCGACTCCGCGGCCAAGGCGGCGAACAAGGCCTTCCTCGCCAACCGCATCGGTGACTTCGGTTTCATGCTCGGGATCCTGATGATCTGGACGGCCAGTGGCACGGTGGTGTTCAGCGAAATCAAAGACGCGCTGCCAAACCTCAGCCTCACCGCGGCGTTCCTCACCGTCAGTTCGTTGCTCATCTTCTG
>JAYVRQ010000706.1:0-3216 GCA_043776145.1 Chthoniobacteraceae bacterium | reverse complement strand
CCGCGTATGAATTTCATGATGGAATCCGAACCTGAAATCTCGTGGCCGCGCCTTGCGGCATTCGTGCGCCAGCACACGCACGATGTGCGCAACGCCCTGAACGCCCTCGATCTCGAAACCGCGCTCTTGCAGGAACTCGCCAACGACGACGAAGGCCGCGCGGGTGCGGCGCGCGTGCGCCAGCAGGTGCGCGGACTCGCCGAAAAACTCCGCGCCATGTCCGCGCTTTTCCAGGAGCCGCAACCCTACGCCGCGCCGCTCGCCGCGCGGGAACTTTTGCTCATTTGGCGCGAGCAAAACGACGCGCTGCCGGAGCCACCCGTCGTCGAGTGGATCGAGGAAGTGGGCGACGCGAAGGTGAACGTGGACGCGGGAATGATGGCCACCGTTTTCCGCGAACTGCTCGCGAACGCCCGCGCCTTTCGCGACGGCGAACCGGCCATCGCCTCCGCGCGTCGCGAGGGCAAAAAAGTCGTCTTCGAGCTTCGCGAACCGAAGTCCAAGCCAGTCGATACCGCGGCGTGGGGACGGCGTGTTTTTGAAACAACAAAACGCGGCGGATACGGCCTCGGCCTGTGGACGGTGCAGCAGCTTACCGAGACCATCGGCGCGACGGTCACGCGGCGAAATGTGGACGGCGCATTGGTCACGCGCATCGCGCTGCCGGTGTGTGAGTGACACGGCCAGAGCGCGGGTCCGGCGCGATTCTCGCGCATGAAGATTCACATCCTGACCATTACCGTCGCCGCCGCGCTCGCCGCCGGTTGCCATCGCGAGTCGCGCGTCGTCATCGAAGTCGCGCCACCCGCACCGACTCCGCTGCCCGTGGCGCGCACGGTGACTTTCGAGACGCGCGCGTTGGGCCGCGAGATCGACACCTTCGAGCACACGCCTTCCACGGTGCAGCGCGCGCGAGTGCAGAAAGCCTTCGCGGAAATCGACGGTGAAATTGCGGAACTCGTCGAGCACGTCGCAAAAAAAACGGGCGACGCGCGGGCGGAGGCGGCGCGCAAGCTCGCCGACTTGCGCGCTTACCGCGAAGGGGAGCAGCTCCGTTTTGCCCGCTTGGAAGTGCAAAAGCCATTTCGCGCGGAGGAGTCGGCAGCACCGCCGAGGGGCGATGGCACGGCGGAAAAGATCGGCGAGAAAATCGATAGGACCGCCAATAAGATCGAGGACAAAATTCGCGATGCCGCCGACGTGGTGCGCGACAAGACACGCTGATTTTCACGAAACGAAAACGGGCCGGGCGCTCTCGCGTCCGGCCCGTTCGACGTCGTGCAATTTGCGTTTATCCCGCGGGCGGCGAGCGCCGTCCCATGAGGAACGAGATGATGAACAGAATGATGAAGACGGCGAAGATGATCTTCGCAATCCCCACGGCAGTTCCGGCAAGTCCGCCAAAGCCGAGCACGGCGGCGATGAGCGCGATAATGAGGAATGTGATGGCCCAGGAGAGCATGATGTTTAGTCCTTTCGGTTAGAGGTTTGTTGTCACCTTCTTATTCGCCGATGCGCGAATGGCTGCGTGTGTGGAAGCGCGAAAAATTTTTGGCCGGGGAGCTTTCCTGATTTCTACATCCGGCGACGGCCCGCCGGGCGAATGCGCGGAGTAACTCTGAACCTCAACCCATCAGCCATGAATTCATTCCGCGTCTGCCAGGGTCGTCCCTATCCACTCGGTGCCACTTGGGACGGTGGCGGCACGAACTTCGCGCTCTTTAGCGAGCACGCCGAAAAGGTGGAGCTATGCCTCTTCGATTCCGCCGATCCGCAACGCGAAATCGGGCGGCGGCGGCTGTTGGAAAAGACGGATCACGTCTTCCACGGCTATCTGCCTGAGGTGAAGCCGGGGATCCTCTATGGCTATCGCGTGCATGGGCCGTGGCTGCCGGAAGCGGGGCATCGTTTCAATCCGAACAAGCTGCTGCTTGATCCGTATGCGAAGGCGATCAATGGCGGCTTCAAATGGGCGGCGGAGATGTTTGGCTACCGCGTGGGTGGCAATGAGGACTTCGACATGGACGATCGCGATAACTCCGCGCTAATGCCGCGCTGTGTGGTCGTCGATGATGCCTTCGACTGGACTGGTGACCGGCGCATCGACCGCCCGATGGCGGAGACGGTGATCTACGAAGTGCATGTGAAAGGCTTCTCGAAACTGTGGGAGGTGCTGCCGGAAAACCTGCGTGGCACCTACGCGGGACTCGGTTCGCAGGAAGCTATCGCGTATTTCAAACGACTAGGCATCACTGCGGTCGAGGTGCTGCCGGTGCATCATTTCGTGGACGATAGTTTTCTCGAGGGGCGCGGGCTGACGAACTATTGGGGTTATTCGTCCATTGGTTATCTCGCACCGGAGTCGCGCTACTCGGCGAGCGGCGCGCATGGGCAGCAAGTATCGGAGTTCAAAGGGATGGTGAAGCATCTGCACGCGGCGGGCATCGAGGTCATCATGGATGTCGTGTATAACCACACGGCGGAGGGGAATCATCTCGGACCGATGCTCGGTTTCAAAGGCATCGACAACGCGAGTTACTATCGCCGCGTCGCCGACTCGGCGCGGCACTACATGGATTACACCGGCACAGGCAACACCCTGAACATGCAGCATCCGCGCGTGCTCCAGCTCGTCATGGATTCGCTGCGTTACTTTGCCACGGAATGCCGCGTGGATGGCTTCCGCTTCGATCTCGCCTCGACGCTCGCCCGCGAGTTACACGAGGTCGATAAGCTCGGAGGCTTCTTCGACATTATTCATCAAGACCCCATCCTCCAGCGCGTGAAACTGATCGCCGAGCCGTGGGACGTGGGTGAAGGCGGTTATCAAGTGGGTAACTTTCCCGTGGGTTGGGCCGAGTGGAATGGGAAGTATCGCGACTGTGTGCGGGCCTATTGGAAGGGCGACGATTCGCAAATCGGCGAACTCGCGGCGCGGCTCACGGGGTCGAGCGATCTCTACCAAGACGACGGACGACGACCTTACGCCTCGATCAATTTCATCATTGCTCACGATGGCTTCACGTTGCACGACCTCGTGAGCTACAACGACAAACACAACGACGCCAACGGCGAGGAAAACAAGGACGGCGACAACAACAACCACTCGTGGAACTGCGGCGCGGAAGGTCCGACCGACGACGAGGCGGTGAACGCGCTGCGCCGCCGACAGCAGCGCAATTTCCTCGCGACGCTTTTCCTCTCGCAAGGCGTGCC
>JAYVRQ010000705.1:0-11067 GCA_043776145.1 Chthoniobacteraceae bacterium | reverse complement strand
CGGCGTAGCTGTCCGTCATGCCCGAGACGTAATCGGTCATGCGCAGCAGCCGGAGATACGGATCGCGCCCCGCCGAGCGGTCGGGGTCGAGAAATTGCGTGGGAATGAGACTCACGAGTTTTTGGCTGCGGCGCGATGCCTTGCCTCCGCTGCGCGCCAGTTCATCCACCGCGCCAAAAAAAATGTCGAGCAGGCCACCGAGTACTTCGTACCCGGCGGCCTCGATCTCGACTCCACGCGGCGTCGAGTAGATCGTCGTTTTGCTTTTCTCCTTGATGTCGCGCAACGCGGGCGCGGCTTCGATCACGTCGAGCAACTCACTGTCGAACGTGCCGTCGAGCATCGCGGGTTCGTGTTTGAGAAATGCGTCGGCGGTCTGCTGGATCGCGGCTCCGATCGCCTTCGCGCGCAGGAAGGCGATGCCGTCTTTCCGATCGCGCATCCGCGCGGCGCGCTCGCGATCCTTCGGGTCGCCGCTGACTTCCACGAAGGCATTCAGCACGGTTTCGTATTCGAGAAATTTCAGCCGATATCCATCCTCGAAATCGACGAGGCGGTAGCAGATGTCATCCGCCGCCTCGACGAGAAACGCGAGGGGATGACGGCACCAGCAATCGCCTTTGTCCCGGCGGATCAAGCCCGTGCGCGCCGCGACGGCGGCGAACATCTCGCGCTCGGCCTGGAAGAAGCCGAATTTTTTTTGACTCACCCCGCCGCCCGCGCCGCGCGGGATGGTCGAGGCGCGCGGATATTTCGTAAAAGCGCCGAGTGTCGCGAAGGTCAGTTGCAGGCCGGGATTGTCCGGCATTTGCAGGCGCGCGATGACGCGGAAGCCCTGCGCGTTCCCCTCGAAGGAAGCGAGGTCCGCACGCTGCGCCGCCGAGAGTTCGCCGCGCGCGCGCTTCGCGACGGGCGAAGTTTTGAACCAGTGCGCGATGGCATCCTCGCCGGAATGGCCGAGCGGCGGATTCCCCAAATCATGCGCCAGAGCCGCCGCGGAGACGATTGCGCCGAAATCCGACGCATGAAAATCCGGCGCGAGCGAGTGTCGTTCCACGATCTTCGCACCCACGCGAGCGCCGAGCGAGCGGGCGACGCTCGCCACTTCCATCGAGTGCGTGAGCCGCGTCCGCACGTAGTCGTTGTCCGCGAGCGGAAAGACCTGCGTCTTGTCTTGAAGGCGGCGGAACGCGGAGCAGAAGACGATGCGATCCGAGTCGATCGTGTACGGCGGACGCGCCGGGTTCGGCGTCTCCGGCCTTTTCGCACCGAGGCGTTCGTTGCAGAGAAGTTGCGGCCAGTGCATGGACATCGGGCGTGGACTGTGCGCGCTCGCACCGCGCGAGGCAAGGGCGCGCGGCGGGGTCAGCAGATGTCTCTGCCTCGTGCCAGACGCGCGTTGGCGAAGGCGTCCCGCCTCGCGAACTTTCCTGCGCGTTCGCAACACGAAGTGCGATATTCTTCCCTGCGATCCATATCGAAGAAAGTTCGTTTTGGCGGGACGCCAAAACCAACGCTCGGGACGAGCATGCTACCCGGAGTTCCATGACCGCGCCCACTATTTCACCCACCGATGTGCGCCATCTCCACCTTTGGCTGCGCGCGGGTGGCTTCGGAGCGGAGTTCGGAATAGCGGTCGCGGCGCGCGGACCAGATGCCGCGGATGAACGATTCGATGTCGGCATCGGAAGCACCGGCGCGGAGTGGCGTGCGCAGGTCGAATCCGTCGGCGGCGAACAGGCAGGTAAAGAGCTTTCCGTCAGCGCTGAGGCGGGCGCGCGTGCAGTCGCTACAGAAGGGCTGTGTGACGGAGGTGATGACGCCAATTTCCCCGCCGTCGCGATGACGGAAACGCCGCGCGACTTCGCCGCGGTACTGCGCGGGCAAAGGCTCCAGCGGCATCTCGGCGGAAATGCGCGCGATGATTTCCGACGCGGGGACGACCTCGTCGAGCCGCCAGCCGTTCGTGTTTCCCACGTCCATGTATTCGATGAAACGCACGATGAATTGCGGGCCGCGAAAGTGCCGCGCGAGGGCGACGATGCCATCGTCATTCACGCCGCGCTTCACCACGGCGTTGATCTTGATCGGAGCGAATCCGGCGGCGAGCGCGGCGTCGATTCCGCGGAGGACGCGATGCACGGGGAAGTCGGCGTCGTTCATCGCGCGGAAGGTCGTGTCGTCGAGCGAATCGAGGCTCACCGTGAGCCGACGCAACCCGACGGCCCGGAGCGCGGACGCCTCTTCGACGAGCCGCGAGCCGTTTGTGGTGAGCGTGATGTCGCGCAGTCCTTCGAGCGCCGCGAGCGCCGCCACGAGGCGATCGAGATTTCGCCGCAGGAGCGGCTCGCCACCCGTGAGGCGAATCTTCTCCACACCGAGACCGACGAAGATTTTCGCGAGCCGTTCGATTTCCTCGAAGCTGAGAACATCCGCTTTTGGAAGATACGAGAAGCCCGGCCCAAAAATCTCGCGCGGCATGCAGTAGGTGCAGCGGAAGTTGCAGCGATCGGTGACGGAAATCCGCAGATCGCGCAGCGGGCGGGAGAGCGTATCGAGCGAGAAGTCGGGCACGGCTACGCCCGCGCGTCGCGGATCGCGCGCACGAAGGCTTCGGCGCGGGCGGTGAGCGCGGGCCAGTCGCGCGCTTTCAAAATTTCTTTCGAGACGAGGCTCGTGCCCGCGCCGAGCGCGACGCAACCGGCTTCGAGCCACGCGGGCGCGGTTTCCGGCGTGACGCCGCCGGTGGGGATGATGCGCAGCATGGGCAGCGGGGCGAGGATGCTTTTGATGTAAGCCGGGCCGAGTTGCTCGGCGGGAAAGAGCTTCACAAAATCCGCGCCGGCTTCGTGCGCGAGCAGGCATTCGGTGGGCGTGAACGCGCCGCTCGCGATCGGGCGACCGTAGCGGTGGCAGATGCGGATGACGTCGGGCTTCGTGACCGGCGTGACGACGAACTGCGCGCCGGCGAGGATCGCGGAGACGCACGTTTCCTCGTTCAGCACGGTGCCGACTCCCATCAGGATGCGGTCGCCAAATCGCGCGACGGCATCGCGGATGACTTCCAGCGCGTTCGGCGTCGTCATCGTGACTTCGATCGCGGTGACGCCCCCATCGGCGAGAGCCTGCGTGGCTTCGAGCAATTGATCCGGCAAATCCGCGCGGATGATGGCGATGATGCCCGAGTCGAGCAGGCGCTGGGTAGTGTCTGGATTGGTCATGGGTTCTTTCGCTCCCCTCGCCTACTTGCCTTTCATAAACTGCCGCCCCATTTCCACGCCCATTTTTTGCAAATCGAGCTGCTGCTTCTGGATTTGCTCGAACTGCACCATTTGATCGGGCGAAAGCACGTTGCGCGAGCGGGTGAGGACGCGCGCATTGAGTTCCTGCGCGCTGTTGATGAGCGCGTTCACCGTTTCGTCGGACTGCATTGCTTTCATGGCCGCGCCGACATCTTTCGAGGCGGGGTCGAAGGGCGATGGCGGCAGCTTGGCGCGCTCCTCTTTCATAATGCCGAGCAAGCCCTGCGATTGCGTTGGGTCGAGCGGCGTGCCGTTCGCGCTGAAGGCCTGCTGGTATTGCTGAATCTGCATCCGGTCGCCCGCCGAGCGTTCGTATTCCTTGAGTTTCGCCATCCCATCCTTGCCGAGAATGTTCTCCAACTGCGCGTCGTATTCTTTATTGCTTGCCTCGGCATCCTTGCCGACTTCCTCCGCAGACGCGGCCTCGCCGGAATCGCCGCCAAACATTTTCATGCTTTTGCCAGCCATCGCCATCTGTCGGTCGCCGAGCAGTTCCATCACCTGGTTCGCCTGATCCGTGCCGAGGCCGAGTTCCTTGGCGAGATCGGAATACATCATCTTCACCATCATCATTTGCTGGGTGCGCATCACGCCCTTCATTTTCGGATCGGTGAACATTTTCTGCACCATCTTGCCAAGGCCTTCACCGGCCTTCTTTCCATCGGCATCCCCCTCGGTCCCGGCATCGGCGGCCTTGCCGGGCGCATCGCTGGCCGCGAGTTCCTTGGTGCGCGTTTCGAGTTGGGAGATGACCTGCTTCCCATCCTCGACCTTCCGGCGAAGCTGCTCGACTTCGCCCTGCGCGGTGGCGGCGCGGGCCTCGGCCTCCTGTTTGAGCTGCGCGATCTGGCGCTGCAATTCCTGAATGCTCTGCCGTTCGGCGAACACCCACGTTGCGAGGGCGAGGCTGATGATGGAGGCGATGATGAAAAGAGGATTTTTCATGGCGGAGGGAATATCAGCATTCGCCAGTTCCGACAAGCACGGCGGCATTTTTGAAAACGCAGAGACGCAGAGGCGCAGAGGACGCAGAGTTTTTTTGCCCCGGGATCCGTCTCTGCGATCTCTGCGCCCTCTGCGTCTCTGCGTTTCAAAAACCAGTCGCCGCTTGACGCTCCGTTTGCGCATTGGAATAAGAGCGCCCCCATTTTCCCATGAATACCGTCCTCGCTCTCAAAACCGTCAAAAAGAACGTCCAAAAACTCGTGGAGGGATCGCTCGCGGAAACGGGCGGGCTGCTGCGCCTCGCGCCGTGCTGGGTGCCGCGCAGTTTTCTCCAGCCGGGCAAACGGCTCAAGCTGCACCCCGACGATCTCTACGCCTACGGGCTGAATCGCGGCGGCATCGACGAGCGGTGGTTCGCCTCGACCACGCCCGCCGCGAATGAAAATCGCACGCCCGACGAGGGACTCAGCTACGTCGTCGTCGGCAAACAACGCTTCACGCTCCAGCAGGCCGTCGCGGAATGCGGCGCGACGCTGCTCGGTTCCGCTATTTGGAAAAAATACGGGAAGTGGCCGGTGTATTCGAAGTTCTTCGACAACATGGGGCCGATCCCGCACCACATGCACCAGTCGAAAAAACAGGCCGCGCTCGTCGGGCAGGAAGGCAAGCCGGAGTCGTATTATTTTCCGCCGCAGCACAACAACGTCGGCAACAATTTTCCCTACACCTTCATGGGCTTCGAGCCCGGCACCACGAAGGCGCAGGTCCGCCAATGTCTGGAAAACTGGAACAAGGGCGACAACGGCATCCTCGATCTCTCGAAAGCCTACCGCCTCAAGCCCGGCAGCGGCTGGCTCATCGACCCGTGCATCCTCCACGCGCCCGGCTCGCTCTGCACCTACGAGCCGCAGTGGGGCAGCGATGTTTTTGGCATGTATCAGTCGCTCGTCGAGGGCCGTGAAGTGCCGTGGAGCCTGCTCGTGAAAGACATGCCGAAGAAGCATCACCGCGATCTCGACTTCATCGTGGACCAGCTCGATTGGGAAAAAAACGTCGATCCGAAATTCAAGGATCATCATTACCTCGAACCCGTCCCCGTCGCCGACACGCGGAGCGAAGGCTGGGTCGATCGCTGGATCGTCTATGGCAAAATCGACGGCGAACAGCTTTTCACCGCGAAGGAACTCACCGTCGAGCCCGGCGTGAAATGCACCGTGAAGGACACGGGAGCCTACGGCCTCATCTGCGTGCAGGGCAGCGGACGCATCAACGATCAGCCCCTCAATTCCCCAAAACTCATCCGCTTCCACGAGCTGACCGAAGACGAATACTTCTGCACCGAATCCGGCGCGAAAGCCGGCGTGACTTTCGAGAACACGAGCACCACCGAGCCGCTCGTGATCCTGCGCTACTTCGGCCCCGACGCGAATCCCGGCGCACCCGCGATGGGCGCGCATCGGAAATTGCCGGGCCGGTAGCGGAATTTGGACTTGCGATGCCTCCGAACATGGGCACATTGCGCGCCCTCTGCTTCGCGAAAAAATCCTGAGTAGCTCAGCGGTAGAGCAATCGACTGTTAATCGATCGGTCGCTGGTTCGATCCCAGCCTCAGGAGCCATTGCCACAAGTGCCTGCGCTTTCGCTTTTCCCACGATATTTCCCTAACGGCGTCATCGGTTCTGGCGAATGGTGGCTGTGACAATTCTTTGACGATTCCTGAACAGATGGATGACACATCGCCCGTGGCGTTTCGTTACGGTGCGGACATGAAAACGTTCCTCGCTTCGCTACTGCTTTGCACTCCGCTCCTCCACGCGGCGGACAAAATTCCCAATCAACTCATCGACTACGCGCGTTTCCAAAAAATCGCCCGGGAAGTCCAACCCGTACGCGAACAGCGCCGCGTGACGGAAGAGCAATTTGCCACCCTCGCTGCCGCGCCGGAGACGGTGATTTTGGATGCCCGGAGCGCCGACAAATACGCGCTGCGCCACATCCGCGGCGCGGTGAGCCTGCCGTTCACGGATTTCACTGCGGAGTCATTGAGTCGCGTCATCCCGGCGAAGACGACGCGCGTGCTGATTTACTGCAACAACAACTTCACGGGCGCGCCGCGCTCGCTGGCGGCAAAGGCCGCGCCAGCGTCGCTCAACATCTCGACCTACATCGCGCTAACGACATACGGCTACACAAACATCTACGAACTCGGCCCTCTTCTCGACGTGGCTACTACGAAGCTGTCATTCGAGGGCACGGAGACGCGCCGGTGAGAGTGCGTGCCTTTTCCGCCGCCCGTCACCGCCGGGATCTCCGTGGTCACTTCCGAGATGGTGAATGCGCACGTCCTCCGCCACTTACCAGGATGCTGGCAGACGCCCAAGTCCGCGTTCTCATATCGTTCGTCGTTCGAGATGATGACCGCCTGATGCGGCAATCCTCGCGGAACGGGAAGAGAAGGATGTCCCACTGCCTCACTGGACGATCCTTCGCACGGAACGCTGCGCCAGCGTCATGGCAGTCAGCGAAGTAGCCTGGCGGACGCGAGGAAACGAAGCCCGTCAGCTTCGCGATGGGTTCACCCGCCCGCGTGATCACGACCTCCTCACCCTGGCGCGCGAGTTCCAGCATGTGTGCGAGATCGGCCTGGGTCTGTTCGACGGTAGCGGTCTGCGGGCAGGCTAGAACGCCGTCCGGCTCCCGTCAACGCGAGTCCCGGCGCTTCGCGGAGATGTGTTGTCCCAGAGGCAAAACAATTCAATACAAGCCGCGTGTGGCAGGGTTCCGCCCCGCAAACACCCACTCCATGCGAAATGCAATCTCGCTCCTGAAATGCGCTCCCAACCGAAACTTGGGAAAGAGCAGAAATGAGTCACTGCCGTGCGACGCGAGCACAGTTTCTTCACGCCGACGGACTACACCTCACACCGCAGCAATCTCGGAATTTTTTCTCGCTGCCACATAGGCAAGGGCCATCCAACCTGACACTATGTTTACGGGCGACGAAGTTGAATCCGTCCAAAGAGTCTCCAAGAGGCTGATCCGAAGGCTGACCGGCCTCGATTAAACGGCATGCGTGTTCGCCGAGTTTTTTTAGCGCCTCAGGCGGTAAGGTTCGGTCGAGTCTCTGGCGGTCGCGGTATCCCGGCTTCATCAGCCTTTTCCATAGGCGATGTGTTACCGAATCCTCATTCTCAGGCGGCCCGGATCGCCCTGACTCTAAGTTTTTTTTCGATTCTTCCAACGCCGCCAACCAATCGGCCAGTTGCCTAAGGTCGGGCTTGAGTTGATCGCGGTCGATGAACTCTTGGTCGTCCGTCAGAAAGTAGCGAATGGTATCGCGGTGAAATGTGTCACCCGAAGAGAACGCATTGCAAAAAGGGACGTAGTAAAGGTATTCGAGATCGACGTGATTAGTGGGGCGCGTCGAAACAAGACCGAAGGCGAGGGAGAAATGGAAAAGCAGCGCGGCGCGCAGGCAGAACCAAGTGTAGGGGGTGAGAATTTTGAGAGAGTGAAACTCGGGATTTTTCAACCGATCCATGATCTCGTTTTGATGTTCTCTAGTGAGCGCGATGTCACACACAAACCAGCCCATCAGAACGTTCCGAGCAGTTCGAGCCGTTGGGGCCATTAGGTCGTCCACAAACTCAATCGCCTGGTCGAGCGTACGGAGTTTCAATTTTGGCGAGTATTGCGCTCGCAGTCTCCGCTGCATTCCCTCCGTATCCACTGAAAGAGTAGATTTGCGCCAGGCATCAGCGATGAGAGCCTCTGCTTCGGTGAATTCCCCGGCCTGCCACCGCAAGAGAGCCCGATCTTCGTCAGCTTCATCAAAGACAACGCCCTCTTCTCCATCGGGTGATTTGACGCGTTTTCCGCCTGTCAACACTGGCCTCCCATCCATTGCAATGTGTTGGCCCCGAAACTCGCTCACGATTAGTTCGCGGAACGGCGTGTTTACCGCGGAGCAAGCTGGCACAAGTTTTCTCGCGAGTTGCTGCACTTTGCTTTGGCTGGCGGTTACATCTTCCGCCTTTTTCAAGTCGGCGAGAATCTCAACTAAGAGCACCGGTGGAATGTTCAACGAGTAATAGCGGCGTAAAACATTCAACTCCGAAGGCGAAAGGCTTTGGAGGCTGGATTTATCACAAATGAGGATCGGTCCCACGCGTCGAATATAGCTCGATCCGCTAAAAAGTAAGTCAGAGAACGATTCATTTCCGTCAGAACCTGACGGTCATCAATACAGAGTTCCACCCTCGTTCCCAAACTGAGGTGAGCCTGTCCCGGTTTGGGAACGAAGGTGAAGAAAGGAATTTTGGACGCATGCTCCGCGAAACTCCCTTTCGTCGCCTTGACCAGCAAGCTCCGCCGCCCGCCGGTGCGCTGGACGCGAAGCAGTTTTCCGCAGGCGCAGTCGCGCTATTCGATGAACACTCCGGCAGGCAGGCCAAAGTGGCGTCCGAGGGTGCGGGCGTGTTCTGCTGTGATGGTGCGTTCGCCGCGCAGGATCATCGGCCCGAGGGTGCGATGCGAGCCTAGGAGACGGGAAAGGTCGGCGGCGCTCAGCCCGTGCTCGGTGAGCAGGTGCTCCAGCATTTGCAGCGGAGTCCGTTCCGGCGATGCGGCATTTTCGTAGTCTTCGATGAGCGAGCACAGCAGGTCGAAATAGTCGGTCTGATCCCGGTTCATGCGTTTCTCGAAACCGGCGAACGCTTCGGCCATTTCGAGGGTGTTGTCGTAATTCACCCGGTCGTGGATGGGCCGCGGGATGAGCAGACGGCAAAGGCTGGCGTACTCGCGCGGCAGGGAGTCGAACGGGACGCTCTTTTTCGTTTTCATAGATCGTTTTTCCATTCGTCTTTCGAGTATTCGGCGTGGGTGAGGAAGCGGAGGGTGAAGACGATCTTGCGGTTGTAGTGCAGGGCGGCGAGGAGGCGGTATTTGTTTCCGCAGACGTTGAACACCGTCACGGTGCGTTTGCTATTCACGATGACGGCATCGGCGGATGGGTAGGTTTTGCGAACATCGGCGAGACTCTGCCAGCGCGCGGCGCGGACGGCTTTGCGCCAGGAAGTCAGCCATGCGCCGGCCTGGGGGTAGTCCAGTTCGATCCCGCGACGCGACGCCCGCGGCATTGGCCGATGCGCTACACGATCGCGCTCTGGACCGCGACGCTGCGCGACGTTCCTCCCGGCGAATATGATTTGCGCTGCCGCACGGTCGATCTCGCCGGGAATGCGCAGCCGATGCCGCGGCCATTTGCAAAGTCGGGACGCAACGGGATTCAGAAAGTGTCGCTCGTTGTGGAGGCGTGAGCGCGCTGACGCCGGCCCAAATCGTCAAATCTCTGTCTTGTCAGCGCATCGCCCGTGCTGATACCGCTGCGCGAGGTTCCAGCACAGCCGTCAATGCCATCTCCCGAGTCGAAGCACCCTGTCAAAATCGCCGCCACTGTGCTGCTCGTGGCGCTGGCTTATTTCAGCACGGGCTGGCTGGGGCTGGTTGTTTTTGCGGTGGTGCCAAAGGTTACTTTGATCTGGCTGCCGGCCGGGATTGCCGTCGCGGCGCTGCTGCGCTGGGGCTTCGTTTGCTGGGTGGGAATTTTCCTCGGCCAGCTCGCCGTCACGCTCATCAACGGCGTGCCAGTTTTACCCGGACTCGCGATCTCGGCGGGGAGCACGGCGGGGCCGCTGCTCACCGCGTGGGGTTTGCGGCGGAAGGGGTTTCACCCTGCCTTCGACCACCGCCACGACATCCTGCTGCTCGGGGCCGTGTCCGCTTTCGGCATGGCGCTGACGGCCACGAATGGCGCGCTCGTCCTTTCGCTCACCGGGCTCGTGCCGCGCGAGGCGATGCTGGCGGCGGGGCTGAAATGGTGGGTGGGCGACACGATGGGTGTGATCTCCCTCGCACCGCTGGTGCTGCTCGCGAGCCGCGCGCAACTGCGCGGATTCATCGAACGCGGCGGTGAATTTTTGCTCTGCTTCGGAACGCTGTGCGCCGTGGCGTGGTGGGTCTTTGTTTTTAAGACTGGCGCGTGGCCGCTGGCATTCCTGCCGCTGCCTTTGATCGCGTGGGCGGCGCTGCGCTTCGGCGCGGCGGGCACTTCGTTCGCGCTCGTCCTGCTCACCATCGGCGCGGGCTACGGCACCGCGGTCGGGCACGGCCCGTTTCGCGATGCCGATCCGATCCGCGCCACGGTGCTGCTGTGGATTTTCATGGCGACGGCGACGGTGCTCGGCTGGCTGATCGCCGCGCTGCACAGCGAACTCGACCGCGCCATCGGCATCCGGCGGCTGCTCGAGCGCGCGCTCAGCGATGTGTCGCTCGGCGTTCTGCTCGCCGATTTGGAGCAGCGGATTTCTTACGCGAACGCGGGCTTTTCCCGGCTCACGGGCCACACCGTCGATGAGTTGATCGGGCGCGATGCGCGCATGTTTCAGGGGCCGGGGACGGACCCGGTGACGATCGAAAAAATCAACGAGGCGCTGCGCACGGACGGGTTGTTCGACGGCGAAATCCTGAACTACCGGAAAGATGGAACGACGTTCTGGAAGGCGCTCTCGCTTTCACCCGTGCGCGACGAGCGCGGCCAGATCACCGGCACCCTCGGCATCCAGAGCGACATCACCGCGCGCCGTGTGGCGGAGGAAAAGCTGCGCGAAAGCGAGGCGCATCACCGCCAGATGTTCGAGGCGAATCCGCATCCGATGTGGGTGCATGACATCGCGACGCGGCGCTTCCTCGCCGTGAACGCCGCCGCCATCACGCACTACGGCTACAGCCGCGAGGAATTCCTCGCGATGACCATCGACGA
>JAYVRQ010000704.1:0-3233 GCA_043776145.1 Chthoniobacteraceae bacterium | reverse complement strand
CGCGCTCTGCACAAAACGCGATGAGTTTCCCTGCAATCCACCTCGCAGGAAGTTCGTTTCGGCGGGACGCCGAAACCAGCACGCGAGACGCGCGCGCTCCCCGGAGTTCCGCCGCCTCGCGCCTCGTGCTACGACTCGTCCACGTCGCCTTTTGAAAATGCCCGTCCGTTTTCACAACACCTACTCGCGCGAACTGGAAGAGTTCACGCCGCTTGATCCGGCGGGGAAACTCGTGCGGATGTACACCTGCGGGCCGACGGTCTATAACCACGCGCACATTGGAAATTTTCGCGCTTACATTTTCGAGGACTTGCTCCAGCGTCATTTGGAAGCGCGGGGATTCGAGGTTCTGCGCGTGATGAATCTCACCGACGTGGATGATAAGACGATCCGCAATGCGCGCGCGGCGGGGAAGCGGCTCGCGGATTTCACGGCGATCTACAAGGAGGCGTTTTTCGAGGATCTCGATGCGCTGCGGATCAAACGGGCGCAGCATTTTCCCGCGGCAACGGAGCCGCAGTACATCGAGCGGATGATCGCCATGATCGGCGATCTGGTGGCGAAGGGGATCGCGTATCAGGCGGAGGATCGCAGCGTGTATTTCCGGCTCTCGAAATTTCCCGACTACGGAAAGCTGGCGCATTTGAATCTCGACGAGCTGCGCCCTAGCGGGCGCGTGAGCAGCGATGAATACGAAAAGGAGTCGGTCGGAGATTTTGCGCTTTGGAAGGCGTGGGATGAGGCCGATGGCGACGTGAAATGGAATTCGCCGTGGGGACCGGGCCGGCCCGGCTGGCACATCGAGTGCAGCGCGATGGCGACGGCGCTGCTCGGGCCGGAGCTGGATATTCATTGCGGCGGGGTGGACAACATTTTCCCGCATCACGAGGCGGAGATAGCGCAGAGCGAGTGCTGCACGGGGAAAAAATTCGTGCGCCACTGGCTGCACAACGCGCATCTCATGGTCGAGGGCCAGAAGATGTCGAAGTCGCTCGGGAATTTTTACACGCTGCGCGATTTGCTGGCGAAAGGATGGACGGGACGCGAAGTACGGTACGCGCTGCTGACGGTGAACTACCGGCTGCCGCTGAATTTCACGATGGAAGGACTGGCGGGGGCGCGGACGGCGTTGAAGCGGATTGATGAGTGGGTGGCGCGGTTGACGGAAGTTTCCCTGCGCCCAATACAAGAACCGCCGTCGGCTCAGGAGGGTTTGAAATTGGTCGAGGAAGGAACTGGAAATATTCGATGGCTTACTGCCAGCGAACGTCAGGACCTTGAACGGGTTCTCTTTCAAACTTTGCAAGAATTCGGGGAAAATGCGACCGCTCATGACGCCGCGATGGGAGCCAGACTTTTTGAAAACGTCGATCGGTTCCTCGAAAGCATGGACGATGACCTCAACATCTCAGGTGCGATGGGGCATCTCTTCGATCTGATTCGCTTGAGCAATCGGGCAATGGACGCGAATCGAGTCGGACAGGGCGGCGCAAAGTTTCTGCTAAAAAGCTGGGCGCACATCAATCAAGTCCTCGCGCTCGATGCAGATGACCAAACGATTCCGGCGGAAGCGCTCGCGCTGGTCGAGCAGCGGCAGCAAGCGCGGGCGGGGAAGGATTGGAAGGAGAGCGACCGGCTGCGTGATGAAATTGCGAAGCTCGGGTGGAATGTGAAGGACACGAAGGACGGGCCGAAATTGACGGCGCGCTGAGGTGGCTTCGCCGGTCGGCGCTGGCGCGGCGGGGAGTTTGTGCTAGATCAATTGCGCCGCTCCGGCTCGCTCCGGCTTGGCTCCCTCCCAGACAATTCATTTGAAAATGCCACGCTGCTTTTCCCGCTTTCTCAAACGGCTCGCGTTTGCCGCGTGCGCCTTGCTGTGCGTCCCGGCGCTGCGGGCGCAGTATGTGAATTTCGAGGCGCAGCAGACGCGGCCCGTTTGCCTTTCGCCGGATGGCACCCGGCTTTTTGCGGTGAACACGCCGGATGGACGGCTCTCTGTTTTCGATGTCTCGAATCCCGCGAATCCTTTGCCGGTGCTGATTCGCGAGATTCCGGTGGGCGTCGAGCCGGTGTCGGTGAATGTGCTCTCGAATGACGAGGCGTGGGTGGTAAATGAAGTCTCCGACTCGGTGAGCATCGTGTCCGTCGCGGCGGGCGCGGTGATGGATACGCTCGCGTGCAAGGATGAGCCGGCGGATGTCGTGTTCGCGAACGGGCGCGCGTTCGTCTCGTGCTCGCAGAATAATGCGATGCGCGTTTTCGATCTCGCGACGCACGCCGAGACGGCGGTGATTCCCCTCGAAGGGCTGAACCCGCGCTCGCTCGCGGTGAGCGCCGACGGAACCAAATTGTATGCGGCGTTCAAACTCTCGGGCAATCGCACGACGCTGCTCCCGGCGAATCTCGCGCCCGCGCAACCGCCGCCGACCAACATCCCCAACGCGCCGCCGCAAGTCGGCCTCATCGTCAGTGCGGACGATCCGCGCCTTTCGCCAATGCCAAACATGCCGGACAACGACGTGGCGGAAATCAACACGTCCACGCTCGGCATCGCGCGCTATTTCCACGGCACGGGCACGGTGAATTTCTTCGTCGCGGTGCGCCCGGCGTCCGCGGAAATCTGGGTCGCGAACACGGAGGCGCTGAACCTCGTGCGCTTCGAGCCGAATTTGAAAGGGCACGCGGTGGACAATCGCGTGACGCGCATCGACACGACCGGCGCGGGCACCGTGACCGCGTTCGATCTGAATCCCGGCATCGACGCCACACGCGCCAGGGCGCTCGCGCAGCCGACGGCCATCGCGTTCACGCCGGATGGCGCGGCGTTCTGGCTCGCGAGTTTCGGCACGGATCGTGTGGCAAAGATCGACGCCACGACCGGCGCGGTCGTCTCGCGCATCGAGACCGGCCCGCCCACCGGCACCGCCGCCGACCCGCGCCACAAACGAGGCCCGCGCGGGCTCGCTTTGCAAGCCGCCAACAACCGGCTCTACGTGCTCAACCGCATCGCCAATACGATCTCGATCCTCTCGACGGCCAGCGAATCGGTGCTCGGCGAAATCCCCACCGGCACCTACGACCCCACACCCACGACTATCCGGCAGGGGCGCGGCTTCTTGTACGACGCGCGGCTTTCCGGCAACGGCACGCAGAGCTGCGCCTCCTGCCACATCGACGGCGACCGGGATGATCTCGCGTGGGACCTGGGCAACCCCGGCGGCTCTATGCAAACG